>JAEZDC010000098.1 GCA_023429825.1 Bacteroidota bacterium
CAGGTGAGCAATGCAAAACTATTTTGTCATTTGTATATTTACAACCTGTCCTAAAAAGGGGAAGGTTACACAATCCTTACCCACATTGAGTTACAGCCAATTTGGCAGGGTGGAAAAGTTTTTGAAAGACAGAATTTTGGGGATAAAAAAATATTTTCTTGCTGCAAACCGCCGAGCCGACCGAAAGGGAGGCGAAGGAATAAAAAAGCCCGCTATTTTTTCAGCGGGCTGTAAGTTTATTATCAAAACCCTTTACCAATAGTTTTTTATTTATCGACTTCCTTGAATTATGGGAAAGAAAAATAATACCATGTAATAAAATATAGATAGCATTAGTGCAGCAAGAACGTATTTATCGAATTTGCGAATTAAAGAATAAACACTGTAAATATTCAATATTACTAAAAGCAGTATTGAGCATATCAACAATACATCAATGAAAATACTATTCTTTCCGCTACTTCGGATTATCACAAAATGAAAAGTAAAAATCAATATAACTACTACAATATTTATTACAAGTATTCTCATTACTTACCAAGATTAAATCCAGCCTTTATTGCTCTTTGGTCTGCATCGGAATCAAACCCTCTAAGCTGCCTTAACTCATTTAGATTAGAGCCTGATTTTATTTCTATCCAAGTAAATCCTGAACGCTGCCCAGCCATTCCCCACATAAAATTACCTGCATCGCCAAGATTATAAGTTCTATTACTGTTACCAAAAACAAAAAAGTAATACTGTTCATATTGATAGTCGTCAGTATATGTTCTTACCCCATTTCTTGTTGTCTTTCCCAAATTTGAATTAGGGTCTGCATGTACCATTGGACCAAGAACAGAATGAGAAAAATCCCATTCCCCATAAGACTTATCCTTGATTTCCTTTAGGGACTTTAGATAAAAAATCGAACCGACAGGAGTAGTTTCGCCTAATGCTTTTGCAATAATTCTACTTACGACTTTTCCTTGTCCATCAACTTTATCCTTAGCATCTTTTTCAGAAATATAATTTACTAATTGGTCTCCAACCTTAATCCCTCTTTTATTGATTAGCTCAGTATCATATTCTGGGTCGTTAAACTGTAACTGCTTTTTGTTATGGTCAAGTAATACGTGATTTCCTTTTGCTGCTATAATGCCACTGATTTTGCCTTTATCATTAATACTGATTGTATCTGCCCCATTAGGGTCTATTAAGAAAATTGGATTATTTGAAAAACATGCATAAGAACTTTCATTGTGCTTCTTAATTGGGTCTATATTCCATCGTCTGCCCAATCTACTATCATACTGCCAATATTCCGCTGTATAGCTGTTTCCAGCTCCGCTTATCTCATCATCTTTCTCATGCGACCCGAACCCATAACGGTAACTTCCGGCATTGTAGTTTCTGCCTGGCATAATCGCCCCGCCCGGATATGTGCAAGTTGTTACTTGCAAAATACTATTGACATAGCAGTTCCGTTCACTATCATCTTTAATCTGGCCCAAAAAGAAACTGCAACCTCTTTTCATTGTGGCACGACAGTGCAAGAGCTAGTGTCCATTACCTAATTCGACGACGATAGGCCTCCAGTTTCTTTTATTTCTATCAACATTTTTTCTGCTTCTTCGACTTTTTTCTCAGAAGCAATCGTTAGATATTCCAACGCTAGTTCCTTAGTGCGTTGATCCAATTCTCTATATCCATATATTCCTCCGACAAAACTATTTATTAATGTATAAAACACATCTAAATAGGCTTGAGGATAGTCATACTTATTAGCCATAAGCATAGCCCAAAACAAAAAGCTGTTAGAAGGGTAGTCCAGATAAATAATTTTCAATTTTTCATATGATTGAATGTTACCGGCTAAAACTTCGTCTTGAATCTCTGTGATATCTCTTTTGGGTTGGTTCATTGACACTTCTTCTTTTTTCATATCCTCATTTTTGTTCTTATTCATTTGACAAGAACTTAACAATGCCATCAAAATCAAGAAAACCATTTGTTTGATACGCATAGCGAAAATTGATTTAATATTCTGGAGTTGTATAATCAGAGCTAACCCAACCTGTTCTACCATCTCCGGTATTAACTTCCATCCATCCATTATCAACATTACCAGTCGGATTTAACTTAGAGCCTTTTGCCAACGGGTCACCAATTATATTGAAAGATGTTCCAGCTCCAGTTCTCAAATTCAAACTAGACCCCTTAACTGAAAAGCTTAAATCCTTTTGGTACCTAAACTTATCCCACCAACCAGGATTTCCAACTGGGTCCCAAGCACCATCATATACGGCAGTTAAAACACCTTCCGTATAGACCATCCAATTTCCATGTGTATCGGTTCTTTTTTGGTCAGCAGCTGATTTACCAGCTTTATAATCCGCATACTTATCGGTGCCAGTAGTAACATACGGTCCGATTTCTGTTCCAGAAGATGTGAAATAATCTCTCTCATCTGGTGCAATGATAGTACCTCCTGTCGCTTTAGATAACTGTTGGGCAATTGGTTGATTACCGTTTCTATTTTTGTTTTCTGGTCGTCCTGTTCTACATGAGTGTAATACCACTACAAAGTCCGATGCCTGACTGGAGGTCTGCCACATGTCGCTTTTCTTTAAAACAGTATTGAATCCATACACATTAGAAACCCAAGCTCCATTAACACCTACAAAACCAGTAGTAGCTCCATGTGTGAAAATATGAATAGCACTTTTATCTTTATTACCTATTCCTGCTTGATAAATACCTGCATCATCTTTCTGATTAACCAAAACAACTTCTAGCCCTTCTAATTCAATTCCATCAATTACTCTATTCTCACTAAAAGCATATGGGCTATTCCAGGGATAATCGGTTGTTAATGGATCTATTGCAAAGAACCTTCCGATTCTTGGGTCGTACATACGGTACTTGTAGTTGATGAATCCATTCTCGCTATCTCGTTCTTGTCCTTGAAATGAATACCTGTACCCTCCCATATTGTAGCTCCTTCCCGGCATCACCATCCCGAACGGATAGTAATCAGAACAGCTATAATATATATGGAGCTGGTAATTCAACGGAGGGTGATGTATACTAAAAGTACAGTTTTATGCAGAAATATGGTAGTTTTTCTACTTAAAATATACACCAAATATGGCAACTGGTAAATTGTATGACCTGGTGCAATTGACAACGAAGCTTATCAAAGATTCTCAGACCGGGAGAAGAAGACTAGCTAATGGAAAAAAGATTACTAAGGAAGTGTTGAAAACTACCTGTACCTGCTTAAGATGATTACTGAGTTTGAAGAAAACAGGGGAGAGACAATCCGTTTGACAGATTTGACAAAAGCCGGAAAGCAGTGTTTGCTAAGACAAAAAAAATACTGGCATAAATTTCAACGGGACTTTGCTGAATGGCTTTACAAGCGAGGGGTAAATGATAATTGTGTGGGGTTGGTATTTAAAATGTTACGCACGCTGTTCAACTACATCGAAAAAGAGAGGGGAATAAACACCGGGGGGCTGCAACGCCTTTTTGTAGTTCCCAGGGAGGAAGTGCCTATTGTGGTTTTTACACCTATGCAGCTACAACAGCTAATAGCTATGAAGGAAGGAGTACTGGATGGCAGGATGCAGTTGATCAAGATCTGTTTGTATTTGGCTGTACGGTGGCTTTAAGGGTGTCGGACCTGCTGAGCCTCACCTATTCACAAATAGAAGAGAGGGGGCAGGGGCAGGTATATTTAAGAGCCGTATCTAAGAAAACAAGCACTCATACGAGAATCAAATTGCCTGACTACGCTGTTGCTATCATAGAACGGTACAGGGGAAAGCGAAAGACAATCTTCCCGGCAATGACTAACGCACATTTGAACAGAATGCTGAAACTGCTATTTGAACAGTTGGCATATACACAGCCCTACCCCAAGGTTCGGATGAAGCGGGGGGTGCCGGTGGAAATTTACAGAGATGCGCTGAGGAAGACAAGTTACCGGTTTTGCGATTTAATTACTTCTCACACTATGCGCCGGACCGCGATTACAACGATGCTGATTTTAGGAATGCCTGAGTACGTTGTAAGGCAGATATCGGGGCATGCGGCGAACAGCAAAGAGTTTTTTAGATACGTATCAGTGTCGCAGCAGTACATGGATGAAGAGAGTGAGAAAGTGTTTAACAAGCTGGTGTTAGATTAAACGGAGAGATCCCGATGAGAGGGCGCGGCAGTCGGGACCTGTCCTGGTTCATCTTCACTTCGATTGTTCGAGGTATTAGCTTTAGCGCACCTCGAAATAGGGATAAAGCAGGTCTCCTGACCTGCTGATCAACAATACTGATTAGCTTTGGATATGGCTTATACATGTAGCATTTCAGACCAGGGCGCGATGCACTTCATTACTTGTACAGTCGTTGATTGGGTTGATGTGTTTACCCGTCGCAATTATATCGAGATAGTGGAAGATAGCTTGAATTTTTGCATTCGCAACAAAGGGTTAGTTGTATTTGGTTGTAGTTATAAGTAATCATACCCACCTTTTGCTACAGGCTAAGGATAGTAATTTATCTGATATCCTAAGGGATTTTAAAAAGTACACTTCACAGAGAATAACAGATGCAATTCTCAGCAATGAGCAAGAAAGTCGCAAAAGATGGCTGCTTTGGCTGTTGACTCGTGAGAAAGCATCAGAGGAAAAGCCTGCGAGCTACCGCTTTTGGCAACCTGATAACCACGCCGAGATGCTTTACCCTGCCTTTCATTTAGCAGAAGTTGCAATACATCCACAACAATCCGGTAAGGGCGGGTATCGTTGAGAAAGAAGAAGAGTACAAAAGTAGTAGTGCTGCTGATTATTATTACGGCAAACAAAAGGGAAGAGTTAAGATTGAATGGCTGGACCCGATTCTGATAACTGTGTAATAAGAGTGATTCGGAGAATCACTTCATCCTAACTTCGAGGTGCGCTGCGCTAACACCTCGAAGAACGGGCAACCATACATGGATTATATATGCATTACATGGCGACTATATGAAAACCACACTCCGATCACACCAGGATCACACGACGATAACACAACTACCCTTCAGTATCCACCCGCATACACCCATACATCCACCCGCTATCTACCCGACCATCCTTCGGTATTTCTTTACCCCCTCAGTTATACCGCTTCGATATAACAGGTAGCATGCCTGGCATTGTCAGCAATCATTCAGCTTATATGCAAAACTGTTTACTTGATGACGGCAGTTAACGCCAGGTAAAAACAATTGATATGGGCTACCTAAAAACGGTATAAAAGATTCAAGAGCATTTCGGGTATTTGCGGAGGGATTTGTTACTTGATTCAATATAAAATCATGAATCAACTGTGAAAGTACAGCGTCAGCGCGTCAAAAGCCAGGGCGGGCAGGCCTCAGCGGAGAAGAAAACGGAGAAAAGCAGATTTCTATTGCTACAATAACGTCTGATTCGGAAAATCACTTCATCTTGACTTCGAGGTGCGCTGCACTAACACCTCGAAGAACGGGTAACTGTGTAATAAGAGTGATTCGGAGAGTCACCTCATCCTAACTTCGAGGTGCGCTGCGCTAACACCTCGAAGAACGAGTAGCGGCATGATGTGACGGATGTGCCCGATGGCATAACCGGTTTAAGCGTAGATTTGTAGTTACCAGTGTCGCCTGCATTAGCCATATTAAACCGTTATTGGTCATACAACAGTTTTCGCCCCGGACAGCATGAGATTATTAAGGCCATTCTTGCCCAGCAGGATGTACTTGCTATACTGCCAACGGGTGGCGGTAAGTCCATCTGTTTCCAGGTACCGGCGTTGATGTTAAACGGCGTTTGTGTAGTGGTTACCCCGCTTATTGCACTGATGAAAGACCAGGTGGCTAATCTTGCAAGGCGTAACATTCCGGCGGCGGCTATACACAGCGGCATTTCCTGGTACGATGTGGAGCAAACCCTGCAGCAGGCCCTTGCAGGACAGGCGAGGATTCTTTATGTTTCGCCGGAACGGCTGGAAACAAGGCGCTTTAAAACCTACCTGGCAGCCATGCAACTT
>JAEZDC010000079.1 GCA_023429825.1 Bacteroidota bacterium
GTGATATCCCAACCCCATCCGATGGTCTTATTCAGGTTCCATGCACCGATACCATAGGTTACCTCACGATATACAGAATACACACCAAACAAAAGCAATGCAACCGAAACAAAGAAACCAATATACCAAAGCTTGCTTGGCTTGGCTTCAATGGGGCGGCAAATATCTTCCGTTACCTGGTGGTAATCTTTCGTACCGTATACCAGTGGTTCCCTGAGCTGCGATTCGTATTTTAATGATGCCATATCTTTTCAGCATTCAGCTTTAAGCGATCAGCTTTAAGCTATTTATTTTTTTATGTAGTCAACTTTCTGTTCTCTGTTCATCTTCCGTTGCGTCGCACACTTCAACTTTCTACTCTTCTCTCAACTTCCCGCCTAACGCCTACCGACTAATTACCATGTGTTCCACCACCTGCTTCACCTTCATTCTCTGCTTTTCCGCCGTGCAACGTATTTGCATGTCCATGCTCTTCCATATTGTCACTGTTTCTAACTTTCGCCAGGTAAGTGATGTTTGGAAGTGTATGCAGTTGCTCGAGTGAATAATATCCTCTCAGGTTATTGTCCATTCTTGCTTTAGTCACTTCGCTCTTAGCAGAATTCACATTACCAAACACGATCGCATCTGCAGGACAAGCTTGCTGGCAAGCCGTTTTTAGATCCCACTGTCCATCTTCACCGGTCTTCACAGGGCGATTATTCTTCTTAGCTTCTAACTTACCATCCTGGCAACGCTGGATACAGAAGGTACATTTCTCCATCACACCTCTTGACCGTACAGTTACATCAGGGTTCAATACCATTCTTGTAAGCTGGTCGTTCATCATCATTACTACATCGTTCACAATGCCATCCTGGTTATCAGGGAAGCTGTCCGATCCTGTGTAATCAGCCCAGTTAAAACGGCGTACTTTATACGGACAGTTGTTCGCACAATACCTTGTACCGATGCAACGGTTGTACACCATCTGGTTGATGCCTTCATTGCTATGCATTGTTGCAGCCACAGGGCAAACGTTCTCACAAGGGGCGTTATCACAGTGCTGGCAAAGCATTGGCTGGAAGGTAACATCAGGGTTATTCATATCACCGCTGTAATAGCGGTCGATACGTAACCAATGCATATCGTGGAAACGCAATACCTCAGGCTTCCCAACGATCGGAACGTTGTTTTCGATATGACAAGCCACCACGCAGGCACCGCAACCGGTACAAGCGTTCATATCTATCACCATACCCCACTTAGCACCTGGTTTTTCGAAATAGGGGTAAATAGTACCTTCTTTTTCGAATTTCTCAACACCACCCCAAGGCTTTAATTCTTTATCTCTTTCCTCTAATACCTGCTTGTTATTTTTCTGGAATGATGTAAAGCTTAATTCTTTGATCACCTCTGTACGCTTACCCTGGTTGGTATCGTAAGTGTTGTGCGTTTGAACCAAGGCAACTTTATAATCATCACCTGTATTCTTAACGCCCACATTGTAGTTGGCAAAATCTACAGTTCCGTTTCTCCAGGTAGCAAACTGGTAAACATTCTTACCGATAGGTTCTCCGTCATGCGTAGAGGCTCTACCGATTCTCGGTGTACGTCCATAACCTACTGCAATACCCACAGCGTTAGGATGAGTACCGGGAATGATCAATGCAGGAAGTTTAACGCTTCTGCCATTGATAGAAACTTCAACAACCGGTTTAGATGGATAAGCTTCATAGTGGTCAGCTTGTCCGCCGTCTTCCAGGTTAATATCTAAATGCTTTTTAGCATAAGCAGGAGAAACAATTACATAATTATCCCATGTAGCTCTTGTAATAGGATCAGGTAATTCCTGCAACCATGGGTTCGCAGCACCGCTACCATCGCCTACACCATTGCTTTCATATAGAAATAATTCGTATTCACCGCCTTTAATGCCATTTACTGCAGTGATTGCATTACTTACCGCACCGCTGTTATAGTTTCCGCCTGAAGCACCGCCACCTGGTTGAGGCGCTGGTGTTGGAGTAACAACAAGAGGAACGGGTGAAGCAGTGGTATCTGCTGATGGAGTTGTAGTGGTTCCGCTGGTAGTATTTGTAGTTCCGGTTGTTCCTGCACTACCCGGAGCAGTTGTAGTAACTACTGGAGCACCCTGACCTTTTACAGGATATACTCCATCTTGTAAAACTTTATTCCATCCATTCTCACCACCCAATCTGCCTCCCCAATATGTTTTCATGAAAGACGCATAATCAGGAGTAGCATTACCGCTCCATTTCAATAAGCTATCCTGCCATTGGCGTGTTTTGAATAATGGATTGATGGTAGGCTGAATAAAAGAATAATGCCCCGCTTTTGGCTCAGCATCACCCCAGCTTTCCAGGTAATGGTGATTTGGAATTACATATTTGCAAAGCTGCGTGGTCTCATCCCATTTAGGATTGAATGAAACTTTCAGTCCTACTTTCTCCATTCCTCTTTTGAAACCATCTGAGTCAACCCAGCTATAAACAGGATTAGCACCGAAGATGAATAATCCACCCACTCTTCCGGCATTCATATCAGCTACCAAAGTAGCCACGTCATTATCTATACCCTGGCGAATATTCAAAGGCGCGCTCCAGTCTATTGTAGTACCATAAGCACCAATAGCGCTGTTGATCGCATTAACGATGATCTGAACATTCACATCATTGCTTCCGCTTATTACCAAAGCAGCACCACGGTTTGCAGCCAATTCTTTTGCAGCTTTAGTAATGCCTGCAGTAAGTTTCTTACCAAAATCGTCATTTGCAAAACCAGAAACTGCAGAGCCATTAATAGCTCCCAACAACGCAGCAGCTACTTTACCTAATTCGGAAGGACGATGTAAATATCTTTCATCTGCATTTGCACCTGTCTGGCTCAATACACTTTCAAAATGGAAGTGACGGCTCATGGTTGGATTTGCCTGGTTGATCTTCCTTCCCTGGGCATATTGCTTATTGAATTCGATCGGGTTCAACCATGTTCCCAGGAAATCAGCAGCGATGCTCACCACTACTTTCGCCCTCTCGAAATTGTATGAAGGAATTCTTCTTCCAAATCCGCTTTGTTCGTTGGCCAGTAACATACCGCTGTAGCTCACCGCATCATATTGTACGTGGCGGCTACCCGGATATTTCGCTATAAATTGATTGATTACTTCTTTAGTTGAAGGAGAAACAATAGTACTGGTCAATAATACGACCGGTCTGCCACCCAATGTGGCGAGATCATTAGCGATTGCTTTATCAACTGCTTCGAAAGTTGCTTCGTTATTGTTGATGAAAGGTTTACGGATCCTGGCACCATCATACAGATCTAAAACTGAAGCCTGCACTCTTGGTGAAGTACCTCCCTTGTAAATAGAAGAAAGATTATTTCCTTCCACTTTAATCGGGCGACCATCTCTCACTTTCACCAGTACCGGGGCTACATCTCCATCCTGCACGTAGGTACTTGCAAACCATCTTGCCATACCAGGCATTACTTCTTCAGGGCGGTTTGCATATGGAATGGCTTTTTTAAGCGGTGTTTCGCAACTCGCAGCAACCGCTGCAGCCGCCGTACTAAAGCCAAGATATTTCAAGAAGTCTCGTCTTGGGGCTTTTGCCTCCAAAAAACTGCTATTCTCTTCAGCTTCAAAAGGCAATTCTTCCTGGAACTCATCTTTCAATGATTGCTGGTAAGCCTCTGAATTATTCAGCTCTCCGAAACTCTGCCAGTACTTTTTTTGCTCCATATTCAGTTTTAGTTACAGTTGTAGATGATGATCATCTACATTGTTCTTTTATAGTAACATCTCGCCTCAGGCGAGACAGTTAGTTAGCGAATTAATAGTGACATCTCTGGCAATCTGTAGCACCGATCTCTGAGGCCGTAACACTGTCTCTTACACCTCTCTTGATCTCGTCATGGTACTTTGCATAAATGCTGTAGAAGCCATTTTCTTTGAATTGAACTTTTGTTTCCCTATGACAGTTCACACACCAGCCCATGCTTAACTCGGAGAACTGTTTCACTTCATCCATTTTCTGTATCTCGCCGTGACAAGTCTGGCACTGAACTTTGCCCGCTTTCACGTGTTGCGCATGGTTAAAGTACACATGATCTGGCAGGTTATGAATCCTTACCCATTCAACTGCTTTAGCTCCGGCATTCATATCCCAGCTATTGGCATTCTTACCCGGAGTAAAGCCTACAGCCTTGTATATCTTTTGAATTTCGGCAGTACCATTTACTTCCGTTCCATCTTCCCTGTGTAAAGGATCACCTGTGTATTCACTGATCGCCATATGGCAGTTCATACAGGTATTTAAAGAAGGAATATTGGCATGTTTTCCTTCAGAAGCACTGGTGTGGCAATACTGGCAGTTGATCTGGTTGATGCCGGCATGTACTTTATGAGAGAAATAAATAGGTTGTTCCGGTTGGTAGTCTATGTTTCTGCCAAGACCAATCGCACCTTTAACTGTATAGTATCCGCCTACTAAGAAAAGTACAACGATCCCTAAAGCGATATAAGCTTTATTTCTGTAGAATGGTACAGGCTCCGCTGCAGGAACACCTTCCCTGTCATCTGATAATTTCTTCAGATTGCTGTTAACCTGTAATAATATTAATGCAACTACTGCAAGGATAAGTGTAAGAATACCAAAGAGAAGTGAGCTGTCTTGATCTTCGCCTTCTGGTACAGGTGGAGGATTAGGCCCGTCGGGGCCCTTTGTTCCTGCTTTATTTACATATTCAATGATCGCATCTATATCTGCATCAGAAAGTGTTGGAAACGGGGTCATTAATGTTCCGTACTCCTTAATAAGATTATCAGCATAACCAGTTTTATCGGTCTTAGCAAAGCCGGCAGGGTTTTTCACCCACGCATGCAGGTTAGCTTTATCAGTCCAGGGACCTCTCGTTTCCACTCCAGCCAGGGCAGGACCCGTCAATCTCTTGGTAGGATGATGGCACGAAGCACAGTTTTGCTGAAAAAGCTGTTGTCCGTTTTGAGCAAAGCCTTTATTTGAAGAAAACACTAATAAAAAAAACAGTCCTAGCAGTATGGTTCTAACGATCCTGTTTGGTAAAATCATATTCACAATTAGGTTGTGAGTGATGTGGAAAAGTCTCCTAAAACGGACGCAAAAATATGACAGCAACATTACAAACAATCATAGTTGAGAAAAAAAATTTTCTCTTATCTGGCTTGCATTTCAGCGTGTTTTATTGATTTCTTTTTTATATACTCCGGCAAAAATCTAAATACATTAAAGTTTATTGATGTGACAAATCATAATGCTTCTAAACTTTTTGATGCAGTTTTGCCGCATGTTCAAACGGATGAAAGAGAAGTGGAACGTAAGCTGGATGCGCTTCATTCTCATCTTTACCACTTTTGCTTTGGGCGGTAGCTTATGCGGTTACCTGGGGAAAAAACTATTGGGTTATGCCGATATTGATTCAAGGATATTATTTGTTATTGCTTACATAATGGTAGTTACGCTGCTATGGCCCATGTGTGTACTACTGATCAGTATTCCCCTGGGGCAATTCAACTTTTTCAGGAATTATTTAGCAAAGATGGGAAGAAGGATGGCGGGGAAGAAAGCTATCAGCAGCCAGCAGTTAACAATCAGCAATATTCCACCTACTAAACACATTGCCATTTTTGCTTCAGGGGCGGGAAGTAATGCCAGGAAGATCATCGAATACTTTAAGAATAGTGCGACCGTAAAAGTGGCACTGATCGTTTGCAACAACCCAAGAGCAGCCGTGCTGTACATTGCTGCTGAACATAGTATACCCACATTGATGGTGAATAAGCAAAGCCTATACAAAGAAGATAATTGCCTGGAAGAACTCCGTCTTCACCAGATTGACCTTATCGTGCTTGCTGGTTTTTTATGGATGATCCCGCAAAACCTTATCAATAACTACAGAAACAGGATCATTAATATTCATCCTGCACTTTTACCAAAATTCGGAGGTAAAGGCATGTATGGAGAAAACGTTCACAAGACGGTGATCGAAGCCGGCGAAAAGGAAAGTGGCATCACTATACATTATGTAGATGAGCATTATGATAACGGTGATGTGATATTTCAGGCCAGGTGTATAGTAGACCCGGATGATACACCTTCTACTCTGGCCGAAAAAGTTCATAAGCTCGAGCATGAGCATTATTCCAAAGTGATAGAAAAACTGATCTGGACAAAGACGTAATAGAGACCTTATAGGGATCTTATAGGGATCTTTCAGGGACTTTGCTTCGGGTTTGCTTCGCATCTGATAGGGGTCTGGGTCGTACCTGGGTCGGGTCTGCTTCGCTAAGAAAGACGAAGGATGACCGAACCAG
>JAEZDC010000107.1 GCA_023429825.1 Bacteroidota bacterium
ATATACACCAGGTGAGTGGCATATTTAGGAACTGTTTTATCATTACTTAACTCCTGTATCTGGGGAATGTAATGTTCTAATCGTACAAATTCAACGTATCGGTTTTTAATTCTGCGGCTTCTATACCATACATACATCACTACGAACATCAAGCCCCCTACTATAAAAGTTGCAAAACCACCGTGCGGGAATTTCTCAACATTGGCTATTAAGAAGGCAATCTCAACAATAAAGTAAACGATAAGGAAAATATATATTCCTACTGATTTGACTCGTTTGCTTACCAGGTAATTGGCGTACAATATCGTAGTCATGATCATAGTAAGGATGATTGCCAGTCCATAAGCAGCCTCCATATTAGAGGCTTTCTGAAAGTATAATACAACAACCACACAGCCTATATACATTATAAGATTGATAGAAGGAATGAACAACTGCCCCTTTTCTTCACTAGGAAAGTTGACTTTTAGCTTAGGCCATAAATTCAAACGCAAAGCCTCGGAAATTAGTGTGAATGAACCTGCGATCATGGCTTGGCTTGCGATAATAGCTGCAGTTGTTGCGATGATCACTCCAGCGATAATGAACCATTGCGGCATTAGATCATAAAATGCATTTATGCCAAGTGATTCTCTAACCTGGTCCGTGACGGTAAGACCTGTTCTGTGCGATAATAAATATGCGCCTTGTCCGAAATAATTTAATAGTAAGCAGACTTTAACAAAGATCCATGAGCGCCTGATGTTTCCTCTTCCACAATGGCCAAGATCGGAGTATAAAGCCTCCGCTCCCGTAGTACAGAGAAAAACGGCGCCTAATAGCCAAAACCCTTCAGGATATGTTGTAAGAAAATTAATGGCATAATATGGGTTGAGCGCTTTTATGATAGACAGGTCATCTGAAATGTGCACGATCCCTAAAATAGCAAGCATCGAAAACCAGATGAACATAATTGGCCCGAAGAACTTACCGATCGATCCTGTACCAAACTGTTGTACAAAAAAGAAAATTGTAAGAATAGATAGCACGACGATCACAATCGTTTGCGTTGACATATCATGCAGGGCAGGTAATTCTTTTAACCCTTCTACAGCAGATGTGATAGAGATTGGCGGGGTGATAATTCCATCTGCAAGTAATGAAGCGCCCCCGATCATAGCGGGGATCACCAACCATTTTTTTCGTCTTCTCACTAGTGCATATAATGCGAACGTACCACCTTCGCCACGGTTATCTGCTCTCAATACCAGCCACACATATTTTATGGTTGTTTGAATCGTCAACGTCCAGATGATACAAGACAAACTCCCGATAATAAGTTCCGGCGTAACTAACCTGTTATTGATGATGGCATTATAAACGTAGAGAGGAGAGGTTCCAATGTCTCCGTAAATAATTCCGAGTGCAATAAGTAATCCTGCTGCAGTTACTTTATTAAGATTCTTGCCCACAACGTGTTTTGACTTTTCTATATCTTAACAAATGTAAAGTGATTTTGAGCTTGCGGCTTAAATATTTCACAACCCGTTAAGCAGCTTTTTTATTTATTTTAAACTCCTTGTTTTATCCGTAGCTTACATTTGAACGATAAACTGTTAGTCAATGCAGAAGAAGTTGTATTTGTTTGGTTGTTTACTCTTTACTATTAGCTCTCTTTTCGCACAAAAAATCACCTATACAGAGCCTGAAAAGGATGACACAAGGCAATTAAACTTTGAGATTATTGGTAAGGTTTCTGGTAATATTCTGTTATATAAGAACGTAAGAGATGATCATTTCATATCAAAATATGATCAGGGTATGAAATTGCTAGATAAGAATAAACTTGATTTTATTCCTGAAAGGTTGATCAATGCAGACTTTCTCAGCTATAACGAGCACTCTTACATGATCTATCAATATCAAAAGAAGAATATTGTGTATTGTATGGCTGCGAAGATTGATGGAAATGGGAAAGTTGTAGGAGAGCCTGTACAAATGGATACTACGCAAATCAGCTTCTGGGCCAGCAATAAGATCTACACCGTAATGAACAGCGATGATAAAAAGAAGGTTGCTGTATTTAAGGTGAACACCAAAAACGAAAAGATCCATTTTCTTACAACATCGGTTTTTGACGAGAATCTTAATCTTCTGAAAAAGGACCTAATGGCAATCGCGATGCCTGAACGGCACGACTATCTGACAGAATTCACTATAGATAATGACGGTGATATTGTTTTCTTGAAAGCAACCAATCAAGGGTTTGAAGATAATATCTACAAGCTGGAATTACTGATTAAGCCGTTGCAAAGTCCAAGTTTGGTAGCGTACCCGGTTTCGTTAAAGAACGTTTACATAGATGATGTAAGGGTTAAAACTGATAATACGAACAAACGTTTTCTTATTACATCGTTTTATAGCAAATCAAGAAGAAATAATATAGACGGTTTATATTCATTTATATGGGATAAATCATCGGGACAAGGTGTGGTTGCAACCGGTACATTGTTTAGTGATGATCTGAGATCAGATGTTAGAAATGGCAATGCTTCCAAGACCGCATTTAATGATTTCTTTCTTAGAAATATGACAATGCGTAATGATGGTGGATACATCATTACCGCTGAATCGATCTCTACCTTAAGAAGAGGTGGAAACAGCACGAGCCGGTGGAATTATTTCAGCCCATACTATTCTCCATATGAATATCAATCCTTCGGAAGATATTCATATATGTACCCTTGGGCAGGCAGAAGTGCTTTTGCGCAAACTACCAGGTATTTTGCTGATAATGTACTGGTGTTATCCTTCGACAATACCGGAAAATTAGAATGGAGCAACCTGATCAGAAAGTCACAGTACGACGATAATACAGATTCATTCCTGGGATATTCTATGATCAATACAGGTTCAGATTTACATTTTCTTTTCAATATGCAGGAAAAGAAAGCGCTGATCTTAAATAACCAGGAGATCGATGCAGAAGGCCAGATCAAACGTAATCCTACTTTCAAAAATCTGGATAAAGGCTATGAATTCATGCCACGTTATGGAAAGCAGATAGGTTCAAAAACAATTATTGTTCCCTGCCAATACAGAAACTACATTTGCTTTGCAAAAGTAGAACTGAGTTAGTGGTATTATTATTCAAAGAAAGATCACCGGCTGCAATCATTTGGGTGTTATTGCTAACACTTGGCTTGCATGCCCATTCATTTTTCGGTCAGCCAGAAATTGTTACACAACATAAGGATGGGCTGATCTCATTCATTCTCAGGGAATACCTGGCATTTTTACAACCGGCACTAGTAACCGTTATTTATCTATTGCTTGTGCTTTCCCAGGCTTTACGACTGAACTATATAATGAATGACTTGCGAATGTTTCAGCATTCGAATTTCTTAATTGCAATGAGTTATATATTGTTTGCTTCGCTGATGCCTGCGTGGCATACCTTATCTGCTGCATTGGTAGCAAATACATTCATTATCTGGCTATATAGTAAACTACTTAAGTTATACAATAACCAGTCGCCAAGAACATTACTATATAACATTGGCTTGATCACCGGCCTCACCATAGCCTGTTATCATCCATTAGTGCTGATGATACTTGCCGTGGTACTTACCCTTCTTATTATCCGGCCATTTCATTTAACTGAATTCATTATTCTTTTGATGGGGATCATTACTCCTTTTTATTTTTTGGGAGTTTACCTGTTTCTGACAGATCAGTGGGATGTATTCTTAAAATATCTTCCTTCTGCTAGATTTGAATTGCCCAAACTTTTAAAAGATTATCGCCTATATCTTACTGGTGGGTTGCTGAGTTTAGGGCTCATTACCGGGGTTTGGGTATGGGAAAATAATAATCGCAGAATGCTCATTCATACCCGTAAAAATTGGGGCGTGTTATTAATCATCCTGCTTTCACTGCTGCCAATACCGTTCGTACATTTTAAGAACAGTGTAAATGCAGTATATCTCTGGATCATACCATTGAGTGCCTTCACCGCCAATGTGTTTCTCTACCCAAAGAACAGGTTTTTCCCTGTTTTCTTTTTCTGGCTCATTGTTTTAGTTTCAGTTTTTAACAACTGGTTCTACCGATAAAAATTAGCCCGTTATTAACGACCTCAATAGCTAACTTTACCGCTCCTAAAATCAACCAATTACATGAAGTTTGGTGTTGTTATTTTTCCCGGATCTAATTGCGACAAAGACATGCAGGATGCTATTCAGAATGATCTGAATAAAGAAGTGATCGTGCTCTGGCATAAGGATAAGGATCTTAGCATGTTTACGACAGAAGATTGTATTGTACTGCCCGGTGGATTCTCTTATGGTGATTACTTAAGATGTGGCGCAATAGCCAGGTTCAGCCCGATGATGCAAAGTGTGATCGAATTTGCAAATAAAGGAGGGAAGGTTTTAGGAGTGTGTAATGGTTTCCAGATTTTATGTGAGAGCCATTTATTACCTGGAGTATTATTGCAAAATGCTAACCAGCAGTTCATTTGCAAGAATGTGTACATCAAAGGAAGTAACGAACAGGCATTGAAGATACCAATTGCACATGGTGATGGTAGGTTTTATGCTGATGATGCATTACTGGATGAACTGGAGAAAAATAACCAGGTAATCTTCAGGTATTGCAATGCAGATGGCAGTCTGAATGATGAGATTTGCAATCCCAATGGCGCATGCAGGAATATTGCCGGTATAAGGAACGCAGGAGGCAATGTGTTCGGGATGATGCCACATCCTGAACGAGCAACATCTGCTGCATTAGGTAACATGGATGGTAAGAAAGTATTTGAGTTACTGGAATTAAACTGATGCACATGGTTCTGAACGATGAACGTAGTGCGACGCAACAGGCGATGCTGCAAAGAACTGAAGCAGGCATCAAGAAAATTGTAAGGAATTAAATAAACGGTCGTATAAGACACAAACCTGATAGTGATGAAAAAGATTTTTTCTGTTTTACTGTTGATGTTTATAGCAACTATGTCGTTTGCACAAGTGAAAGATCCGGTACAGTGGTCGTTTGCAGCAAAGAAAACAGGAGCCAATACATACGAAGTAATCCTCACGGCAACTTTGCCAAAACCATGGCATATTTATTCCACCACTACAGGTAAGGGCGGCCCGATACCTACAAAAGTTACGATCAAAAGAAATCCTTTAGTGTCAGTAGTAGGTGGTATAAAAGAAGTAGGTAAACTGGAAAGCCAGTATGATGAAAATTTTGAAACAACCGTAAAATACTTCTCTAATAAAGTTGAGTTTGTGCAGGTGGTTACAGTAAAAGGTAAATCCAAGACCAATCTCAGTGGTACAGTTGAATACATGACCTGCGATGACAGCCGTTGTTTACCACCTACAACAAAATCATTTGAGCTAAAACTCATTTAATGAGCAAAAGACTAACTGTACTTTTTCTTAGTGTTTTTTCTTTTCTTATTTCTTTCGGACAGAATGATACTTTACTAAAGTGGAATGTCAGCTATAAAAAGCTTGACAGTTCCAGTTATGAATTAACCGCTACTGCAACAGTGCCACAGGGATGGATGTTGTACGGAAAGAATTCTCTTGATGAAGGCGTAAGTGCAGCTTTTATTTTTGAATACGAGAAGATAACTGCCGCAGGTGATATCGCATATGCCGGGAATGCCTCTCAAAAACCTGATGCCAATTTTGATAATAAGCAACTACGATATTACACAGGTGATGTTGTGCTGAAGCAGTTGGTTAAAATAAACGGCGCTGCTCCTTCTTCTATCAATGGAACGGTTGAAAGTTTTTTGTTGAAGGAAGATGAACTCAAATCTGAAAGCTTTCCTTTTGAAATAACAACAGGAGAACAGCCGCAACAAAACAGCATATTAATTCCGGGCCTTGATCTCAATAATCCACTTGCAGATTTTGGTGACACAGGTACAAGAGATAAAACGCTTTGGGGGATTTTTATTTTAGGGTTTATCGGGGGGTTGATCGGGTTGCTTACGCCTTGTGTATTCCCGATGATCCCCGTAACAGTTTCTTTTTTTACCAAACGTTCCCCGGATAAGAAGCAGGGAAGAAAGAATGCATTTCTCTACGGGTTTTTTATTTTCCTCATCTACATCTTAGCCAGTATTCCCTTTCATTTACTGCGATTGGACGCTGAGATACTGAACAACATTGCATCAAATGCATGGCTGAATATTTTATTCTTCGTGATCTTCATTGTGTTCGCCATTTCTTTCTTTGGGTATTTCGAGATCACATTGCCGGGCAGCATAGCCAATAAAGCAGACGCCAAAGCAGGTCTTACCAGTGTCGGTGGAATTTTCTTCATGGCCTTAACATTGGTGATCGTTTCATTTTCCTGCACAGGAGTGATCCTTGGTTCTTTACTGGTAGGAACCCTCACGGAAGGTGCATGGCCACTCACAGCCGGCTTTGCAGGATTTGGTTTAGCGCTGGCATTGCCATTCGCACTGTTTGCCATCTTTCCTAACTGGCTCGCCAATTTACCAAAGAGCGGAAGTTGGTTGGATACAGTAAAAAAAGTATTAGCATTTATTGAATTGGCCGTAGCCCTTAAGTTCTTTTCCAATGCGGATATGGTGGAGCATTTGGGTATTCTGAAAAGAGAAATATTTATTGGACTTTGGATACTGATTGGGTTAGGATTAGCTATATATCTTTTTGGGAAGTTGAAATTACCACACGATGATCGTTCACAAAAGATTGGTCCTGTTCGGAAGCTCTTAGCGGTAGTTACTTTATTATTTACCCTTTACTTGATACCCGGATTAACGAACACGAAATATGCTAATATTAGATTATTGAGTGGCATACTTCCGCCGTTATCATATAGCGTATATGGTAAAGAGAATATCAATGGAAAGGGATTAGAACCAGATGTAAAGAACGACTACGATAAGGCGTTGCAAATCGCAAAAACACAAGGCAAGCCATTGCTGTTAGACTTTACCGGGTTTACCTGTACCAATTGCCGGAGAATGGAAGAAAATGTGTGGACCGATCCTGCTGTGTACGACTACATCAAACAAAACTTTATTCTCGTTTCTTTATATGTAGATGACAGGGAAAAACTTCCTGTGGAAGAACGAACCACTTACACTGCGAAGGATGGACACAAGAAACGTATTGTTACCGTTGGAGACAAGTGGGCTACGTTTGAGATAGAGAACTTCAACCAATCAACACAGCCTTTATACGTGGTAATTGATAACCAGGAAAGACTGGTTACGCATCCTGTTGGCTATACGCCTTCTATCAGTGAATATTTAGAATGGCTGCAGAAGAGTAAAGAAGCTTTTGACGAGGCTAAATAATCTCCTGTTTTAATTGTGTTTGCTACTCTTCTAGTAATATAAGTTTATAAAAATGTTGCTCCGAACTTGAAGTAAACTTACTCTTAAAATGTTTATTTAACCATTCACCTAATCCTTCTTTTTGGTCTTTAAAACTTAAAAGAGTTTTAAATCATCCAACGAATAATTCATATAATGATAAATGTCCCCATCTGAATATTCGATTTCAATAGTTGTTTTATTATAATCAAAGCTTTTGGCTGCCCTTGAATGAACAATTGCATAGTTCCGCGTATTTAGCCTTTCCCCAAATTTGTCATCCTTCTTCATAAATTATTATAATGATTGTTTGATTATTTAATCAATCTCAAATAAAGACACACTCCAAGGTGCTATAACTATTCCTCCATCTTTACCCGGTGAACATTTTTTACTCTCTAATATCTTCTTCATTTTTTTCCATTTGGGTTCGTAGCGAAGGTCATCATCTGAGAAGTTGATAAGAATGACCAGCTCCCCTTTTTTCTCATTACTTCTTCTATGCATCATCAAGCCCTTATTCTCGATCAATTGTACATCAAGATCTTTCTTACTAAAATTTTGTAAAGCTGAGTGATTCTGGCGTAATGCTATCAGTTGCTTATACCATTCAAACAACTCTTTATGTTCACCTTCATTCTTCTCCTGCCACTTCAATTTGCTGCGATAAAAAACATCAGGTGATTGCGGGTCGGGAAAATCAACTCCTTCTTTAACGAAATCTCTGAACTCTTCCCGTCTTCCTTCTCTTACAGCATTGATCAGCCATTCATCTGAATGATCGATAAAATATAGGAAAGGAGTACTTGCGCCAAACTCCTCACCCATAAACAACATCGGGATATAAGGTGATAATATTATAGATGCAGCGGCAACCTTCAGCTTATCAGTACTCACGAGCATCGATAATCGTTCACCTCCCAACCGGTTGCCGCTCTGGTCGTGATTATCTGTGAATACAACGAACTTATTCCCTTTTATGTCAGCAGATGATGCTCCATATTTTCTTTTTCTGAAGCTTACATATTCCCCACTGTGTACAAAACCATCTTTGAAGGCTTTAACAAGGTGTGGTAATCCATTGAAATCATAGTATCGCTCTTTCCCTTCCGGATGAACTAATACATACAAAGCGTGGTGAAAATCATCCATCCATTGTGCGGTAAAACCAAAGCCGCCATTGTCCCGTTTCTTTATCACTTTCGGATTATTGTAATCACTTTCTGCTATGGTGAAATATTTTCTTCCGGTTTTTCTTTGAAGCTGATCTATCTTTTCATGCATCAATTCCCAAAAATGAACCGCACTGGTATCGAACACACCATGTATAGCATCTAATCTCAATCCATCTATATGGAAATGTTCAAACCAATAGGTGGCATTGTCTGAAAAGAAATCTCGTACAGCATCGCTCCATTTATCATCATAATTGAGTGCTCTGCCCCAAAGTGTTTTATAATTTTCACTGAAGTAAGGACCGAATTGATCTAAGTAATTTCCTTCTGGTCCCATATGATTGTATACAACATCAAGGATTACCGCGATACCTCTCTGATGGCACGCCTCCACCAATCTTTTCAAGGCTTGGGGGCCGCCATAAGAGTTTTGTACTGCATAAGGATATACGCCATCATACCCCCAGTTGCGATGTCCCGGGCATTGTGATACAGGCATGATCTCAATCGCATTTACACCCAGTTCCAATAAATGATCAAGCTTTGGAATAACTGCTTCGAATGTGCCTTCTTCAGTGAAGGTGCCGATGTGCAGTTCGTATAATATAAGATCCTTTAGCCGCGGGCTTTTCCATGCTTCATCGTCCCACTCGTAATGCTGATCTATTACTTCAGATGGGCCATGTACACCTTCCGGCTGATACTTGGATGCAGGATCCGGACGATCATGCTCTCCGTTAGGTTTAAAGAAATATCTTGATCCTGGTGCTGCATTTGTTTCTATCCACCAATATCCATCTTCTTCTCTTTGCATGGGGATATATTCATCTCTTGGATGAACGATATGCAGTATCATACTTTCTTTCTCTGGTGCCCATACTTTGAATGAGCATCTGTCATTACCTATATAATTTGCGCCGATCATATTAATTATTTAATTGAACGATGACTCCTTCATCGCCACTCAGGTTGATTCTATTATCTATTTCCGTGCCTTCCCAATCGTGTGAAGTAGCGATAACAATTCTTCCTTTAACATCGATGTGTTCCACTTTAAAGTATACCGGCCTGTGACTGAGATTGAGTATGATAAGAAACTTAGGATGGCCTTCCGCTTCTCTTATAAAAGAGATCACATTGGCATCTGCGTGGACGGGACGATAATTACCAATCGTTAATGAAAGATTGTCTTGCCTGAACTGGATCATGCGTTTGTAAAAATGCAACAATGAATGAGGTTCCTCTTTCTGCGTAGCCACGTTTAGCTTTTTGTAATGCTTATCAATTCGCAGCCATGGCTTTGCCATTGTAAAGCCTGCATTCACGCCATTATTCCATTGCATTGGCGTACGGGATGGATCACGACTGAGGTTCTTATCAGGCATATTTAATCCTTGCGGATCCTGGACTTCTTCAAACGGAATCGGTACATCTCTCATTCCAATTTCATCGCCATAATAAATAGTGGGTGTTCCCCGCAGTGTTAATAATAACATCGCTGCTACTCTTGCCTGGTGTGCGCCCACACGACTGGTTATTCTTGGCTGATCATGATTACCTAAAACCCAGTTAGGCCATCCGCCAACAGGCAACGTGCCTTCATACATATCTATCGCTGCAGCAATCTCTCTTGCATTCCAGTTGAGTGATAAGAGTTGGAAGTTAAACGGAAGATGAGCGCCTTTAAGATCTTGTCCGTAATAAGTAACAAGTTTATGAATGGGCAGATAGATCTCACCAATCATCATTCGCTCTTCAAACTCATCCAGCACATCTCTCATTTTTCTTACAATATCATGCACTTCCGGTTGATCGGTAGAATATACCGGCAACAGTTGTTCATAGGTTGCCATGTGCGGTTGATAATCTGTATTAGGAGGATTGTCTCTTAGATTTTCATCTTTTATCATGTGCCACATCACATCGATACGAAAGCCATCCACACCTTTCTTTAGCCAATATCTCATTACATCAAGCATTGCTTCCTGTACCTCAGGATTTCTCCAGTTAAGATCCGGCTGCTCTTTTAAAAATGCATGATAATAATATTGCTGAGTATGCTCATCCCACTCCCATCCGGTACCGCCAAATACACTTAGCCAATTGTTGGGTGGAGAGCCATCAGCCTGGGCATCTCTCCAGATATACCAATCCCGCTTTGGATTATCTCTTGATGATCTTGACTCTAAAAACCACGGATGCTGATCACTGGTATGATTCGGTACGAGATCTAATATCAGTTTCATTCCCCTATTGTGTACTTCTTTCAACAAAGCATCGAAACCATCCATTGTTCCAAATAAAGGATGAATGCCACAGTAGTCAGAAATATCATATCCGTAATCTGCCATGGGTGAAGGATAGATAGGCGAAATCCATATTGCCGTCACTCCTAACCACTGCAAATGATCAAGCCGCTGAATTATGCCGTGCAAATCGCCAACGCCATCACCGTTGCTGTCCTGGAAACTGCGGGGATATATCTGGTAAATGACACCTGTTTGCCACCACAAATGCTTGTTGTTTTGCATAGCCATAAGATGCTGAACACTATACAAAAACCAAACCTATGCACCAGCAGCAGTAGTGTGGTATGAAACTAGTGCAAGAACACAAAACGAATACTATGAATGTTATCATACAGTCATTAGGTTTTAAAGCAGGAGCGGAGTTGGAGAATTACATCAGGCAGAAAATAGAGAACATTCGCCCTAACGATTATATAACCGGCGCTAATGTGATGTTATTCATGGGGCCAGACAGGGCTACGCCATTGGACTATTGCGAAATACGATTAGAGATACCAGGTAACGATCTTTTCGTGAAAGAAGATGCAGGTGATTTTTATGCAGCTGCAGATGCTTGTATTGATAAGCTGGAGAAGATGATGCGGAAGCATAAAGAGAAAATAGTAGATAGGTTTCATGGGAAAGCCTAGCTACACTGGCACTGCATGAATGATCATTAAAAATTACTAAGGTGTTGCTTGTTTTGAGCAACACTTTTTTATTACCAAAATGCCGCTTACAGGTGCATGGTTTTTGTTTTTATATAATATATGAATACAATACACAAGGAGTATCTGAAAAGATACGCAGAGCTGAATATCTCCTTTCTACAAAAGGTAGATGAGGGCGCAGAGTGGGAAGAGCTGCAGGGTTTAGAAAATGATATGAAGAGTATCGCAGATCACCTTCGATCAATATATCCCTGTGATGTCCCCTTTACAGAAACACAGGTAGGAAAGCAAGCTGCATGATTTTAAAAAAAATCCTTTCAAATGGAAAGGATTGGAATATGTTCAACTTAATCTAAACTCTTATAAAGCAATCTGTTTTTCTTCCATTATCTTTCTAAGGTTGATAAGGCCATAACGCATACGACCTAAAGCAGTATTGATGCTGCAATCCGTAAGTTTTGCAATGTCTTTAAAGCTCATGTCAGCATAATGGCGTAAAACGATCACTTCTTTTTGTTCTTCAGGAAGCATATCGATCATTCGTCTTACCCTGTCATAGCTCTGGTTGCTCATCATTTTTGTTTGAGCATTCTCTTCCACTACATTGATGATGTCAAAAATATCCCTGTCATCGCTGGTTTTGATGGTAGGAGTTCTTTTTACCTTGCGGAAGTGATCTACACATAAGTTGTGAGCGATACGCATAGCCCAGGGAAGAAATTTTCCCTCTTCAGTGTAGCGGTTGCTCCTTAGAGTGTCGATGATCTTGATAAAAACATCTTGAAAAAGATCTTCTGCTAAGTATTTGTCTTTAACAAGAAAGAAAATTGAAGTGTAGATCTTGTCTTTGTAACGATTGATCAATACTTCAAAGGCGTTAGATTCGCCATTCTGAAAGGCACGGACAAGTTCATTGTCGGTCAGGTGGTCAAAGGTTTTCATAGCATAAGGTTTTTTAGGTTTTGGATAAAATACAGGATATGGGATTTAGTTTTGGTTTCCGATACGTTTCAAAGCTTCTTAAAATTGAGGTTCAATTTCCAGTTTTAAGACAATTTTGTCCCGCATTGGGATAGTGAAAATAGATATCAGTTTTATAATTCCAAATCTTTTTATCATTTTTTTTGTCCTTTAAACAAAAATTTAAGCTGATTATCACAGTATTTGCAGAAAACTGAATTTGTCTTTGAAGAACATTAGTAATAAGAACAATTAGATGGTTAGTAAATCTACTAAGAAGAAGTCAGTATATCCTGTTAAAGAAGGAAATGATGAGATTTTAGTGCATGGCGCAAGGGTACACAATCTGAAAAATATCACTGTTAGCTTCCCCAGGAATAAGTTTATAGTCGTTACTGGGGTGAGTGGAAGTGGAAAATCTTCCCTGACTATCGATACATTATTTGCAGAGGGTCAAAGACGTTATGCAGAAAGCCTCAGTGCCTATGTACGTCAGTTCATGGCCAGAATGGTGAAGCCGGATGTAGACTATATAAAAGGATTGTGCCCGGCAATAGCTATTGAGCAGAAAGTGATCACAAGAACACCGCGGAGCACGGTGGGCAGTATGACTGAGATATATGATTATCTCCGTCTGTTATATGCAAGAGTGGGTACGACGATCTCGCCCATTAGCGGTAGAGAAGTGAAGAAAGATGATGTGAAGGATGTGCTTGATGTGATACAAAGCCTGCAAGAAGGAACTAAGGTAGTAATGATCGTTCCTTTTAAACAACATGCAAACAGGGATATACGCGAAGAACTGGGCATTCTTATGCAGAAAGGCTTTAGCAGGATGTACATTAATAAAGAGCCGCAAAGGATCGAGGAATTACTGGAATCAGATGATAAGGAACTAAAGAAATTGATTGGGGTGAAGTCTGCTAAAAGCAAATCTGAAGACCAGCGTTCTGCATATGTCCTGATCGATCGAGTTGTAGTGAAAGAATTTGATGAAGATGACATTCATCGTTTATCCGACTCTGTAGGTACTGCCTTTTACGAAGGCGAAGGAGAGATGTATTTAGAGATAAACGGATCTGAGCTGCGTCACTTCAGCAATAAGTTTGAGCTGGATGGTATGCAGTTCGAGGAGCCGGTTCCCAATTTGTTTTCTTTCAATAATCCCTTTGGCGCCTGCCCTGTTTGTGAAGGTTTCAGCCAGGTGCTGGGTATAGATGCGGACCTTGTTATTCCCGATAAGCGGTTGAGTGTTTATGAAGGTGCAGTGGCTCCGTGGAAAGGTGAGAAGCTGGGATTATGGAGAGAAAGATTCATTAAGAATTCTAAAGGATCCGGTTTTCCCATCCATACTGCCATCGCTGACCTGACGGATGAGCAATACCGTTTCTTGTGGAAGGGAGATAAGTATGTGAACGGTATTGATGATTTCTTCAAAGAGGTAGAACAGAATCTGTACAAGGTTCAATATCGCGTATTATTGAGCCGTTACCGCGGCAGAACTTTGTGCGGTGAGTGCATGGGATTTCGTTTACGTAAAGAAGCGTTGTATGTAAAAGTCCATAGCCGGCATATTGGTGAATTGTGCGAGATGCCGGTGAAAGATCTGAAGGCATGGTTTGATGGATTAAACTTTACATCTAATGAATATAACATCGGGAAACGGATCTTGACTGAATTGAACCAGCGCCTGCAAACGCTGATAGATGTTGGATTGGGTTATCTCACTTTAAATCGTTTAGCGAATACATTAAGTGGTGGTGAGAGCCAGCGTATACAGCTCACAAGAAGCCTGGGAAGTAATCTCACTGATTCTTTATACATATTGGATGAACCTTCCATTGGCTTGCATTCAAGAGATACGGAACGATTGATCAGCGTGTTGAAATCGTTAAGGGATCTTGGCAACACCGTTGTAGTTGTTGAGCACGATGAGATGATGATGAGAGAGGCTGATCATATTATAGACATGGGCCCATTAGCAGCACATTTAGGTGGAGAACTGATCGCTGCAGGCAATTATGATGAGATCATTAATAACGAAAAAAGCCTTACCGGAAAATATTTAAAAGGAGAGTTAACGATCGCTCCACCGAAATCTGTTCGTAAGTGGAACAGGAGCATCAAAGTGGAAGGTGCACGGCATAATAATCTAAAGAACATCACTGTTGAATTCCCGCTGAATGTTCTGTGTTGTGTGAGCGGTGTAAGTGGAAGTGGAAAGACAACGCTTGTGAAGCAGATATTATATCCTGCATTGAAGAAGATCAAAGGTGAGTTTGGTGAGAAGGTAGGCTTTCATAAAGACCTCACCGGTGATGTTGATTATATCACGCAGATAGAAATGGTGGACCAGAACCCTATCGGTAAATCGTCGCGCAGCAATCCTGTTACTTACATCAAAGCGTATGACGAGATCAGGGACGCCTTTGCCAAACAACCACTGGCGAAGATGCGCGGTTTTCAGCCGAAACATTTTTCTTTCAACGTTGATGGCGGCAGGTGCGATGCCTGTAAAGGTGAAGGTGAGCAGATCGTAGAGATGCAGTTTCTTGCTGATGTGCACCTTACCTGTGAAGTGTGTGGCGGTAAACGTTTTAAAGAAGAGGTGCTGGAAGTGCAATACAAAGGGAAAAGCATTTATGAAGTATTGGAGATGAGTGTTGATGAAGCGATCGCATTCTTCTCTGAAGTAAAAAGCGATAAAGAAGGAACTGCTGTTGCAAAAGCCATTCAGCCACTGCAGGATGTGGGACTGGGATACATCAAACTCGGGCAATCTTCAGATACGCTTTCAGGTGGTGAAGCCCAGCGGGTGAAGCTGGCGAGTTTTCTTGGAAAAGGAAAAGGAGCAGGACATGTGCTGTTCATATTTGATGAACCTACTACTGGTTTACATTTTCACGATATCAAAAAGCTATTAGCTTCATTCAATGCGTTGATCGAACAGGGGCATTCGCTTATTGTAATAGAACACAATACAGATGTAATTAAAAGTGCAGATTGGGTTATCGACCTTGGTCCCGAAGCCGGTGATGCAGGTGGCAACCTGGTGTTTGCCGGAGTACCGAAGGAGTTAAAGAAGGTGAAGGAAAGTTATACCGGTAAATTTTTATAATATCATTGCTGATGCGTTTCTATTTTATCCTTATCCTATTGCTGAGTTATTCTGCTCTTTCTGCTCAATCCATATCACCTGTTATTCAATCCGGACACAGTGATAAGATAGAGTTCTATTCTGTTAACTACACCAATAATGCGTTACTTACAGCCGATAAGAAGGAAGTGATACTATGGAACCTGAACAGTGGTAAGCAGTTGCGGAGAATCATGTCTCCTTTCACGATAAAAGGCGCTGCATTTGTAAGCGATGGTGAAGAAGTTGCAGTAATATCTTATGACTATGGAAAGGATGCGTCGCTGAGAATTTACAACGCAAGGAATGGTGTTCTTGTGGCAACGATCGACTGGGCTGAGAAGAATGCATGGGGCGGTACGTCGTACAAAACACTTGATCAACTTATCGTAGATAAGATGTACAACAGGGTTGCCGTAAAATACTTTAACGAGATCTCTATTGTTGATATAAAGACAAGAAGTAAGCTGCAACTTCTGAAGCTCGCATCTTATGACAATAAATTTGCTTTTACTGCGGATAAGAACACGTTTGTTATTACTTCTAAAGAGGAGGGATCAAAGGTCGCATTAGTGGACGCTTCTATTAAGATGATCAAATCTGCGTTGGCTTCAATAACAGAACCGCTCTCAATTTCAACTAATAACAAGCAGGATAAATTTTATGTGCTGGATAAGAAGGCTGTTCTTTACATCTTCGACAATACATTACAGCTCGTAGATTCAGTTAGGAGTGATTCGGTTTCCTCTGTTTCTTCTCTTTCACCACCATTGATGGCATTAAGCCAGGACGAAAACAAGATACTGCTGCCCCTTCACAAAAACCAATACCTGTATGACCTGGAGAAAAAGCAATGGCAGGTAAACGGATGGAAGTGGATCAATACAGGGACAGGTTTGTTATTTGCCGATGAAGAAGCTTTAAGAGTAGTGAACATCAGCAGCCAGTTTGCTTCTATCATTGATTCGGATAACGGTGAGGAGCTTCATGCACTCATTCCTAAAACCATTGAGACAAGCAATCTTTTGTTTTCGCCTTCCGGTAGAATGATGTCTACTTACACCACATCATCTTACAGCAAGGCATCTGCAGTGCTTTATCTGAAGACGGGCATTCAATTCAATGAAGAAGAAGTGAATTATCCCATTTACCAGTGGCTGAATGATTCGCTGGTGCTTTGTACAACAGAAGACGGTTATGATAATGACGGCAACGTAAAACAACAGGTGCAATTGAGAAATATTTACAATGGAAATGTCCTGCAATCTGTTGTTGCTGAAAAGTCAGGTTCATTGATCGCCTATGCTGCGCTTTCTGCAGATCAGAAAAAGCTTGCCTATATTCTATCGAAGAAACTTATACTGCATTATGGAGACAGGTTAGAGAAAAAGATGGTGTATAATTTCCCGGGCACTGCTACCGCTTCGAATGTTTACTTCACACCTGATTCAAAACGATTGGTGCTGCCGATGGATGTGATCAGGATATTTGATATCGAAAAGAATAAATGGAGCCGTCTTGCCGATACCGCTTCCTATAGCTACAGTCGTGTTTTTTTCACACCGGACGGTAAGGAGA
>JAEZDC010000115.1 GCA_023429825.1 Bacteroidota bacterium
GTGTAGTTGTACAATCTAATGTTTCTGCTCCACCCCCTCCTGCAAATAATGATTGCGCCGCAGCAGTCGGCTTAGTTGCAGGAGTAGCAACAAACGGAAGTTTAGCGAATGCAACTCAGTCTCAGGCTGGATCTGCTACATGTCCAAGTAATGCTGGACCTGCTATTGATGTGTGGTATAAATTTACTGCCTGGCAGA
The DNA here is from genome assembly GCA_023429825.1 of Bacteroidota bacterium. Lineage (GTDB taxonomy): Bacteria > Bacteroidota > Bacteroidia > Chitinophagales > Chitinophagaceae > JAEZDC01. The sequence goes on from JAEZDC010000115.1 coordinate 199, forward strand.
ATGGAACTGGTACTGTATCCCTTACCGGAGCAAATGCAACATTGGATGCCATATTAGAGTTATTCTCAGGCTCATGTGGTAGTCTAACCAGCATCACATGCCAGGATGCTACCTCTGCAGGTGGCAATGAAACGCTAACGTATGCAAGCTTCACATCAGGACAAGTCTATTATCTGCGTGTATATAATTGGGAAGATGTTCAGGGAGGAACATTTACACTAAACATCAGCGGTGTAGCATTGCCGGTTACTATGGTAAACTTCAAAGGAGAACGCCTAAATGCGATCAATAGACTTGAGTGGACTACAGCAACAGAAGTGAACAACAATGGTTTCGAATTACAACGCAGCGCCGATGGTGTTAACTTCAGCACACTCTCTTTCATTGCTTCTAAAGCATCAAACGGAAACAGCACATCAGCAATCAATTATTCCTTCGGTGATGTAAGGCCATTGGCAGGAACGAACTATTACAGGCTGAAACAAATAGATAGAGATGGTAAGTCCACCTTATCCGGAATTGTATCAATCTAAGGCGCAAAAGTGTCTAACCTGGTATTTACCAGCATTTACCCTAATCCTGTAAAAGACAAACTCAGCGTGGTGATCACAGCGCCTGCTAACGATAATATCACTTTAATTATTACAGATCTTGCAGGTAAGATGATCATGCAGAAAGCAACGCAGGTGAATGCCGGGGATAATAATATCGAACTACCGGTCGGCAGTTTTGGCAAAGGAGTTTACGTTATCAAGGCAATCTGCAGTAATGGATGTGAAACTGCCTTGCAGAAGTTTATTAAGCAATAATGTTTTTTAGTTAGTTGGTTAAACGGTATTATTTTAATCAACAGAATATAAATAGAGCCTCAATTCTGAGGCTCTATTTATTTACATTACACTCCTAAACCCTTATATATGAAAAGAAAACACATTCCTTTCAAACTTGTATTTATTTGCCTGTTTGTATTGTTTCTCTCGCTTGTAACTTCGATAAAAGCTCAATTTGCCGCTGCATACTCATTTGTTGCTAGTACCGGTAGTTATGTTGAGTTGAGTGAATATTCTGCAACAAATTTACCATTAGTGCAGGCAGACTCATATCTAAGCTTGGCGCAGAATATTGGGTTTAATTTTATTTACGAAGGAGTATCCTATTCTCAGTTTAAGATGGCCTCAGACGGATATATTACTTTTAATACGGGGCAAACTATATCCAGTTCCGGTAATGATCTTTCCAATACATCAGCAAGACCCATAATAGCTCCATTATGGGATGATTTGGATGGCAGAGCCTCTGCTGTTGGTGATCCTCCTGGTACAAGTAGTAAAGCTTATTATCAGTTAACAGGCGTTGCTCCTAATAGAATTTTATGTGTTGAGTGGCGGAAATGGGAATGGGGTTATACATCCACTTCTCCTGTAATGAGCTTCCAGGTGAAACTCTATGAAACCTCCAACAAAATCGAATTTATCTATAGACAGGAAGCGGGTACAATTATTTCCGGGGCAGCTAGTATCGGTATCGCTTCGGCTCATGGACAGGGTAGCGGCAGTTTCTTGAATGTAACCAGTATATCAGCTCCGGCAGTCAGTAGTACTTTAGCCCAAAATAACCTTAACACCAAACCCCTCTCCGGTACTGTATATACATTTACTCCACCACCTCCATGCTCAGGAATACCTACCGGTGGAGTTACTACCACATACACCCCTGTGATTTGTACCTCCGGAATGGCAAGTTTGGCTTTGTCAGGATCATCTGACGGGTCTCAACAGACGTACCAGTGGCAATCGTCTCCAACTGGTACAAATAACTTCTCGAATATCAATGGAGCAAACTTTATAACCTATTCAGGAAATATTTCAGCCTCTACAGATTTCAGAGTCTTGGTCACATGCACCAACAGCGGTTTATCGACGACATCAATCCCGGTAACGGTAACAGTCGAAACAGCTCCACCGGTTAATGATCTGGTCTGCGATGCTATACCATTAAACTTAAACGAAGCTCCGCATTGTGGAAATACCACCTGTGCTACTAATAATGCAGATCCATTTTATGCCATCCATAATACTCCAAAGAATAGCGTCTGGTATAAGTATACTCCTTCTGTTAGTGGAACTGCTCAAATCATAATGTCAAGACCATCAAACTTAACATCTGGCTTTCTTTACGCATATATTAATATCTACACCAGTAACGGAAACTGCCCCCTCCCTGTAATGACTGAAATTTCATCTACTTTAATAGCAGATTTAGTTACTAATACAACTGTTTCAAACATTACACCTACTCTGACCGCGGGTGTTACTTATTATATTATGATCCATCCCTATGCAACTTTCGATAATGGCGGATATTGTGTTCAGTTAGCTCCACCTCCACCACCTAATGATGATTGTTCCAATGCAGTATCTATATCCGGTTACACGGGGAGTGTTAATGGAAATACGCTGGCTGCTACGCAATCCAGAAATGCGGAAACTTGCGTTGGAATATCAACAACAGATGGTAGCCCTGCAAAAGACGTATGGTATTCGTTCAGAGCATTGAATACTGGTAATGGCACAATCACATTGAACAATGTGTTGGGTTTTGATCCTGTCATGATGATGTATTCAGGAACATGCAATAACCTGGTAAATATTGCCTGTGCTAATCTCAATGGAATAGCTGCAACAGAGACTTTAAATTTCACAGGCCTGGTAACAGGTCAAACATATTATTTAAGAGTGTATGGTTATACTGCAGCAACAGGGACTTTTCAAATTTCTGCATCCGGCGCGGCGCTTCCTGTAAGTGTATCTTCATTCAAAGGAGAGCGCCAAAATGCAATCAATAGACTTGAGTGGACAACTGCTACTGAAATAAACAACAATGGTTTCGAATTACAACGCAGCGCCGATGGTGTTAACTTCAGCACACTCTCTTTCATTGCTTCTAAAGCATCAAACGGAAACAGCACATCGGTAATCAATTATTCTTTCGGTGATGTGAAACCATTTGCAGGAACGAACTATTACAGGTTAAAGCAAATAGATAAAGATGGTAAGTTGACACTGTCTGATATTGTAACGATCAAAGGAGCGAAAGTATCAGAGTTGGTATTAAGCAGCATTTACCCTAATCCTGTAGAAGACAAACTCAGCGTGGTGATCACAGCGCCTGCTAATGATAAGATTACTTTAGTTATTACAGACCTTGCAGGTAAAATGATCATGCAGAAAGCAACACAGGTGAATGCCGGGGATAATAATATCGAACTACCGGTTGCCAGTTTTGGCAAAGGAGTTTACGTTATCAAGGCAATGTGCAGCAACGGTTGTGAAACTGCCTTGCAGAGATTCATTAAACAATAACTATTCAATAGTTTAAACAAAGATCCCGGCTTATGCCGGGATCTTTGTATTCTGCGTAAAACGATTACAAAAGTTATAAGGATTTTATAGGGATGTTATAGGGACCTTATAGGGTTTTTATAGGGACTTTGCTTAGGGTCTGCTTCGCCTCTGAGCCGGTACTGATAAGGGTTTGCGTCACTAATACAGCGAAGCAGAGTAAACCCAGTTACGAAGCAGGTCCCTGGCAGGTATTATTCTAAACCAGTTTTGTAAGGCTCTTAGCTATAATACCTACACATTCGTTTACCTGGGTTTCGTTGATGATCAACGGTGGTGCAAACCTGATCTTATCGCCATGTGTTGGCTTGGCTAGTAATCCATTTTCTTTTAACTGCAAACACAGTTCCCAGGCAGCCTCCTTATTCGAATGTTCAATCACAATCGCATTAAGCAATCCTTTTCCCCGCACGGTCTTGATAAATGGTGAATCCAGTTTTGAAAGTTTATCCCGCAATAATGCACCCATGGTCTCTGCATTCTCAGCCATCTTCTCTTCTTTCAACACCTTCAACGCCTCCATCGCAACGGCACATGCTAAAGGGTTACCTCCATACGTACTTCCATGCTCGCCGGGTTTAATATTAAGCATGATGTCATCATCAGCTAATACAGCGGATACCGGTAATATTCCTCCGCTCAGGGCTTTCCCAAGAATTAAAATATCAGGTCTTACATTCTCGTGATCACAGCACAGCATTTTACCTGTTCTGCACAAACCTGTTTGTATTTCATCTGCAATGAAGAGTACATTATATTCATCACATAATGCTCTAACTCGGGTCAGGTATCCTTCATCGGGTACAACCACCCCCGCTTCACCTTGTATCGGCTCCACCATAAAAGCGGCTACGTTCTTATCCTGGAAAGCTTTTTCTAAAGCAACGATGTCATTGTAGGGCACCAGTTCAAATCCCGGCATATACGGTCCGAAAGCGCGGTAGCTGGATGGATCAGTAGAAGAAGAGATGGCAGCGAGGGTTCTACCCCAGAAATTACCTTCCGCAAAGATGATCTTCGCCTGGTTCTCGGGAATTCCTTTTTTTGTATATCCCCATCGCCGGGCCAGCTTTACAGCCGTTTCGCCACCTTCTACGCCGGTATTCATTGGTAAGACCTTGTCATATCCAAAGTAATCGGTGATGAATTTCGCATATTCTCCCAGCAGGTTGCTATGAAATGCCCTTGATGTAAGGGTGAGCTTCTTTGATTGTTCAATCAACGCATTCACGATCCTGGGGTGGCAGTGTCCTTGGTTTACAGCAGAATAACCACTTAAAAAATCGTAATATCTTCTACCATCCACATCCCAGAGAAAAACGCCTTCTCCTTTCTCTAAAACAACTGGTAAAGGATGATAGTTATGTGCGCCGTAAGTCTCCTCTAAATCAAGGAATTGTTTTGTCTTTTCAGACAATGTATGTGTGACCATAAGTAATTAGTGATTGATAATTAATAAATAGTTAGAATGAAGCGAAGCGCTTACTTCAATGGTTGAGTAGATCTAAATTTGAGCGTAGAAAGCACATATCATTAATTATCATCTGCAAGATAGGTAAATAGTTGAGAGTTAATAGTGTGATCGCTGCCAAAAGTGTTGCAGTACAAGAGTGCGACGCAACAGTTGACGCTATGAAAAACGAAAGCTGGCTATCCAAAATTTTTCTCTAAAGGTTAAATTCTGCCTAACCTGCACTCAATTATTGAGAAATTAGCAGTTTTGTTTTGCTAATTCGTTGCATTTTCCGACTTTTGCCGTCCCGAAAAATCGGGGTAAAACATTTTAGTCATGGCAAGAGTATGTCAGGTTACAGGTAGAAAGCCGATTGGCGGACACACTGTATCGCATTCAAACATTAAAACCAAGCGTCGTTTCTTACCAAATTTGCAAACCAAGCGTTTCTTCTTTGCTGAAGAAGACCGTTGGGTTACTTTGAAATTAACTGCAGATGCTATCCGTACGATCAACAAGAACGGATTGGCTACCGTTATCAAAGAAATGAGAGCTAAAGGCGCAAAAATCTAATTAATCTATAAATCGTCTATACGATGGCAAAGAAAGGCAACAGGGTTCAGGTGATCTTAGAATGTACCGAGCAGAAAACTACAGATGTTCCGGGTACAAGCCGTTATATCACCAATAAGAACAAAAAAAATACTCCTGAGCGTATTGAGCTTAAGAAGTACAATCCCAATCTGAAAAAAGTTACTGTACATAAAGAAATTAAATAGTCATGGCAAAAGCATCTTCTAAAAACGCGAAGGTAAAAGACGTAAAAGCTTCTGCTGAAGCGAAAAACTGGACTAAAGTGATCAAGGCTGTACGCAGCCCTAAAACCGGTGCCTATACCTTCAAAGAAGCGATCATCCACAAGGATAAGGTGAAAGATTTTTTATCTGCTAAATAATTAGTGGGTATTATAATATTAAAAGCTGTTCCGTACTGCGGAATGGCTTTTGTATTTTTTGGAACCGATCTGATGTATTGCTATTATCCTTCCATTGCGCCTGCCTGCCGGCAAAGGCAGGTCGCACACTTCAACTGTTTGAATCTTTCCTCAGCCAGGTTGGCTTACTCAAAACAACAAACTATAAACTAGAAACTGTCTTTTATCTTCGCACCTCAATAATTAAACATGGGCTTTTTCAATAAATTATTCGGCAAAAAGGAAAAGGAGAGTTTAGACCAGGGTTTGGAAAAAACCAAGGAGAACTTCTTTTCCAAGATCACCAAAGCCATTGCTGGTAAAAGCACCGTAGATGAAGAAGTGCTGGATAACCTGGAAGAAGCCTTGGTAACTGCGGATGTGGGGATAGATACAACGGTAGAGATCATCAAACGAATTGAAGACCGCGTTGCAAAGGATAAATATGTAAACACTTCAGAACTTAATAGGATATTACAGGAAGAGATTGAAAATATCCTGGTTGATGCGCCTGACCAGGCGTATAAAAACTTTGAATTACCTGCCGGTAAAAAGCCATATGTTGTTTTAGTAGTTGGCGTGAATGGAGTTGGAAAAACCACTACCATAGGCAAGCTGGCTTATAATTATAAGCGTGCCGGTAACAATGTAATACTTGGTGCTGCTGATACCTTCAGAGCGGCGGCGGTAGATCAGCTGACTATATGGAGTGATAGAGTAGGAGTGCCTATTGTAAAGCAGGCTATGGGTTCAGATCCGGGTGCAGTTGCATTCGATACAGTACAAAGTGCACAGGCAAAAGGCTCTGATATTGCGATCATTGATACTGCAGGTCGCCTGCACAACAAAGTGCATTTGATGGAAGAGTTGAGCAAGATCAAACGTGTAATACAGAAAGTGATTCCTGATGCACCCCACGAAGTAGTATTAGTATTAGATGGTTCTACCGGGCAAAATGCCTTAGAGCAAGCTAAACATTTCACTGCGGCCACAGATGTAAACACGCTCGCCATTACCAAGCTTGACGGTACTGCAAAAGGCGGAGTGGTATTAGCGATCGCATCTCAATTCAAGATCCCGGTTAAGTACATAGGCGTAGGTGAAAAGATGGAAGACCTGCTCATTTTTGATAAGCATGAGTTTGTTGATAGTTTGTTTAACCTCGAGAAGAAAGATCAATAGGCGGTACATAAAATATTACCGCGAATACTCAATGCGTTGCATCTCCTGTCTCCTGCCTCCCGCCTCCTTCCTTCCCCCGCTTGGCATAATTTTTTCCGCTTCTATCTAAACGTTTCTTATGGCAATCAATATTGTAGAAGCAGTTCAGGCTCGTTTAGGAATATCATCCATTAAAAAAATTGATGTAAACGCTACACATCAGAGTACTACCAAGCATCCTGAACAAACTGATTTTGCTGCACAGGCTGCAACAGCTGCTGTATTAGTGGGTTTATACCGCTATGGAAAAACCGATGCAGGTGCTGCAGTGATTGCCCAATCCAACAGTGGAAACTGGTTACAAAACATTTTCGGCGGTAAAGAAAATGTAGCTGCACACCAGGTGGCATCTTATGCAGGTGTCCAGGATGATGAAGCTACAAATCTCATGAATCGTGTAGCAACAGAGGCGATCAACGTCATTCATCATGATCTTGGTGATCATCCTACAAAAGATAAAGTGAAGTCTTATATCGCAGCACAGCGTCATAATGTATTAGCTTATCTGCCTGCCGAGCTGGAAATGGGTAGAATATTAAACGATGATACACTCGACGATCGTACTAACAAAATGGAAGGCCCTGTTTCGAGTTTCTTACACTGGATACAGGATATTATGAGCCCGCAGGACAAAACCGACGAAGAAGCTTTCAGAAGAGAAGATGAGTTTTGGGGCCGAAATACTTCTAAGAGTTAATTACTTCTTTTAATTCAACATTTTTATTTCTCAGGTCAATTCCTCCTTCAAGAATTGACTTGAGATTTGTAAGGTAAAACAGCCATCCTTTCATGCATCCTAAATGGTAATGAGTGATGCTTTGTTCATCTGTAGGAATTGAATACTGTTCCAGGTAACAAATAGTAGATCCTTTTTCGTTCAGCACTTTGACTTTAACATTACCCGCTTTACCAAAGCTGAAGCTCACTTCATCTTTATGATTGGCGCTGAGTATTGCTCCTTTTTCCTGCACATCATCCGGCCAGCCGTGCCACCGCCATTGGTATGTATCACCAGGCCGTACCATATCGCTCTTTGCTTTGCTTACACCTTCGTTGTTGGTAAAGAGCGCTTCTCTTAAAAACCAGCTTTCAAGCCCCTGTTGTGTAGCCCATGCATTGTAAACTGCATCTGTTGTTACGTTAATAGGGATGCGTTGCTCAAAGCGGCTCCAGTCGTAGCTCATAGCAAATAGTTTTACTTATATATTAGATACTTCAACCGCATCTTTTTATAATTACCCAATGCAGGCTCCCAACTCTTCCTGATCTCTTCTTCAGGAACCCCTTTTTTAATTTGCTCTTTTAAATTAGAATCGCCTGTGCGGAAATCAACATTACCTATCTCTTTACTCTGTGTGTGATCGAAGAACTTCTCCTTATGCGGGTAAGCATCATACAATTCTTTCAACCATGAAAGGTTGATCTTTTTTTCTTTCAATAATATGTTGATGTCATAATTTCTGAGATCAATACCATAGCAAACCTGGTTCATGAACAATGGCGTTTCAGACATGCCTTTTATACTTACAGGTGTGAATGAAAAACTGTATTTGTCTTTCAGTAACGGGTTACCTAAAACTGTAAAAGGGAAATAAGTACCTCTGCCGTAATTGATAATCGTTCCTTCAAAGATGCATGTAGAAGGATACAGCATGATCGATTGCTGCGTATTGAGATTTGGTGATGGCTTAATGGGAACGGTATAGTATGTATCGTGTGTATAGTTGGCCACAGGTATGATCTTGATCTTACACTGTAAATTCTTTGGTAACCATCCTTCTCCATTGATCATTTGTGCAAACTCCCCTATGGTCATTCCGTGTGTGATAGGGATAGGGAATTTTCCGATACCGGATTTTAGCTTCATATCCAATACAGGTCCATCAACAAAATATCCATTTGGATTAGGCCTGTCAAGTATCAGTAATTCTTTATTATTCTCTGCACAGGCTTCCATTACATCTGCTAATACATTGATGTAAGTATAGAACCTGCAGCCTACATCCTGTACATCAAAGATCATCAGGTCAACATTCGCGAGATCCGCAGCCGATGGTTTACGCTTAGGCCCATATAGTGATACAATAGGGATTTTTGTAGCACTGTCAACCTCATCTTTTACATGCACTCCTGCACTGGCATTACCACGAAATCCATGTTCAGGACCGAATACTTTCATGATTTGCACACCTAATGATTTGAGTGTATCTACAAGGTGCGTATTGCCAATTGCCGAAGTTTGATTGCCTAGTATACCTACACGCTTTCCCTTTATGTAAGATAGGTACAACTCTGTTTGCTCAGCTCCGGTAAGGATATTGTCCTGTTGAGTGGCATTTAGGCTATTCTTTGGTACAGTGCATTGTAAAAGAATGCAGAAAAAAGCCGTGGCAATAGAAAAATATTTCATAAACAACTTTCTAACGCATAAATGTATGATTAATGCAGGCATTAGAAAAAAACGAATATTATGCAGGGAGTATGAGCTTTAGTTTACGGGTCTCTATAACTGCATCCACTTTCCTTACTTTGCCAATATACTCGCCGTCTATCTGGAAATGTACTGTGTGTTTGGTAGAGATGGATGCATGCCTTGTATGAAATACTTCTACTTTATTAGGATTGAAACGCCATTTATGGAACATCATTTTGATGAGTTCACTAATGGCCAGTTTTTTTACAACCACTACTTCGAACATTCCATCACTCAGATCTCCATCGGGATTAATGACTGCTCCTGTTCCATATTTTCTTGCATTGGCTAATACTACCATCAAAGCATCTCGTGTTACGGTATTGCCTGGTGTATCTATAGAAACTGACATTTTTCTTTGTTTCAGAAGCGTTTTGAACAACACCCTGAAATACCCGATCATTCCCCGGAGATTATTCAATTCAAAATAGTGAACAAGTCTTGCGTTCAGCCCGATATCACTTAAATGCAAACAGAAGAACTGGCTGTTGATCCTGATCACATCTACATCTTTTACAACACCATTAACCAGGGTTTGCAGCGCATCATCAATGGAGGTTTTTATATTAAGCTCTTTAGCCATGCCATTTGCAGAGCCTGCGGGCAGAATCCCCAAAGGAATATCTGTTCCGAACAGTTGTTTAGCTACAAGAGAAACGGTACCGTCTCCACCCACTGCAACTACTCTGTCAGGCTGTAATGAATGGATGTAATGTCTGAGAGAAACTGCATCATTTTTGCCATCGAGTACAAATACTTCGAAAGTATGCGCAAAAGGTTTGAAGAATTGACGGATGGCAGCTTCCCAGTTATTCTTCGTTTTACCGCCAGAAACAGGGTTTACAATAAATAAAAATTTTAAGCCGTTAAGCTGCATACTTTAGAGGTTGAGAAAAGTTATGTATAATCATGCCAATATAATAACTACGCCTAAGCTTTCTTTTATAGAACGTTTACGGCGGAAATTTCTATGGCTTTTTCGCCTCACTGACGAGGCTATTGTGAAAGTGTATCACGGGTTTGGCAATGATAAAATGATCACCGTTATTGGCCATGCTTTGGACTTTAGCCCAATTCCCCGAAAGCGTTTTTCGAAAAACTTTCTTACCAACACATTTGCATTGCTTCGTCTTTTTATTGTAAAGCCATACAGTAAAGTAAAATTAAAAATGCTATGGAATGGTAAGTGGTATTTCACTCAATCAGAGAAAGACGGTTTTTTCAGGTTTGAAATTCCGCTTGAAATTCCCGTAAGGTCCGGATGGCACGAGGTGCAGGTATTTTTACTCAACAGGAGGAATGAAGCTAAGACCAAAGCAGAGGGTAAGGGCACGGTTTATATTCCATATAAAAATCAATACGCCTTCATTTCAGACATAGATGATACTTTTTTGATCTCTCATTCATCTAATCTTCGCAAAAGGATATTTGTCATGCTGACAGAGAATGCACACAGTCGCCAGCCTTTTGAAGGAGTGGTAAAACACTACCAGCTTTTAGCAAAAGCAGGACTGCAGGATAAACATGACGAAACAAATCCTTTCTTTTTTGTATCGAGTAGCGAATGGAATTTGTATGATTATATACGGGAGTTCTGTATAAAATATGAGATGCCTCGTGGTGTATACCTGTTGAACCAGATCAAACAATTCAGCCAGATATGGAAGACAGGGCAAAATAATCACTCTACAAAGTTCATGAGAGCAGTGAGGATATTGGAAGCTTTTCCCGATCAGAAGTTTATTTTATTGGGAGATGATACGCAGGAAGATCCAACTATCTATGCGTCAATTGTAGAACATTTTCCCACCAAAATATTAGCAGTTTACCTGAGGAAAGTTCGTAAGAGAACCAAACCCACCGTGTTACCCGCCATCGAAAAAATGAAAGCGGCAGGAGTGTTGTGTTGTTATTTCGCAAACAGTTCTGAGGCTATCAGTCATTCCGCTACTATCGGACTCATTGATATTAAACTGATTCAGGAGGAAACCGAAATAACTATTACTACAAAGGCATAGCTGGCACAAATTTTTTCTATTATTTATAAGACAGGATATGTTTTGAATAGAAAAGTAATTGTGATGAAAGCAAGATTGGAAAGAGAAGAAGCGTTGGAAATAATTCGTGAACTGATATTGGATGCCAGCCTGTGTATGCTGGTAACCGATGAGCAATATGGCAAAGAAACCCGGCCTATGGTCACTATCGAGCTCGATTCAGAAGGAAACATCTGGTTGTTTGCAGCAAAATTTTACAAGCACATAGCGGCAGTTAATCCCAGGTCAACAGTGCAGTTGGTATATGCACATCCATCTAAGGATAGCTTTATGAGTATTAAAGGCAATGTGAATATTCTGTACGATAAAGAGCAGATCAAAGAGAAATGGAACCAGATCATGAATGCTTCTTTCCCAAATGGCTTATACGATATAGAACTTTGTTGCCTGGTTAAAATGAGGATAGAAGAAGCTGCATATTGGAATAGTGAATCAGAACGATTGATCCCGATATACAAAAATGAATCCGCAACAGAAACTTACGACCAGGATATATTGGCTGCATAATTTGTTAACCATAAAACAGGCAGGATATGTTACAGAATGTATTAGACAAGATAAGCTCGATGCAAAAATTAAGGATCGCTGGTTACCCTGTGCATCCTTTGGTATTAGCAGGCGCAGGATTAGCCATTGCAGGCGGAATTACAGCCCTTGTAGCCGCTAAAAGAAGAAAGCATCGCAGGGGAGAAGTGAGGATGGTGAATACGCCGGAGAATGTTCCAGGTGCCTCAGCATTTTGATCAGATCAATTCCTTTAATTTTTCCAATACATGAAAAACGGCAGGGCAGAATGTTGAATTTTTCAACGTGATGTTCTGTCGTTTAACCAAAACATCCTCATTGGTGTATGGAAAACGGCTGCAGTCACTGGGCCTGGCTTCATATATGCTGCAGAAATTGTCGCTTCCTAAAAAAGGACAGGGGCTTTGTTTTACTACGTAATCCCCATCTTCATCCAGTCTTAAATAGTTTTCAATAAATACAGATTCTTTCAGCTTCAGATACTTGCTGATGCGTTTGATATCAGGAGTTTTAAACCGGGGAGAATAGTTCTTGCAACATGCTGCGCAGCTAAGGCAATTCACCTTTTTAAACGCTTCATCATGCAGTACGGCAAGTTGTTTAAGCACCTTATTCTTATCGGTTCTTTGCAACAGCTGCTTATACTGTTTTTGATTTTCTTTAGCCTTTAATTGCCAGTTGCCTTCCATGGGTCCTCAAAGATACCTCAAAGCATTTGTAGCCTTCAGAAACACTTTGTTAATCACTTTAATTGGTTGCGTTTTTGCAATGGTTATAGAAACCAGAGAGAATGAAAGGATTTGTATTAGCACTATTCGGAATAACCATCTGCCTCAATCTTAAAGCAAACGATACAACTAAGACCGCTACAGTCGCTCCGATCATAAGGAAAGATATACGGGTTGATCTTTTGAATGAGATTATGACGAATGCTAATAAAAAGACTTTTTTTAAACCACAGATCAAAAGAGAACAGGGTTTCCGTTTGCAGGTGATCAGCACAAATGATCGTACAGAAGCCTACCGTGTGAAGGGTGATTTGCTGGAAAAATTTCCCTCAGAGAAAGTGTACTTCATGTTCCAGTCCCCATTTTTCAAAGTGAAGATCGGCAACTTTAAAACGAAAGAAGAAGCACTGGAATTCCGGGACGCATTTCTTGGCTACATGGGAAAGGAGGTATACGTGGTTAGAGATATGATCGAATATTTATGGGATCCATCTAAGGAAGAAACCATGGTCGTATCTAATTGATCTATTTGAGCAGTCCCCAGAATGCATGACTTACGTACAGGTAAATGCTGGCAAAAACCAGAACTGACCAAATACAAATAACCGCTACTGAACAAATAAGCGCTTTCACAGCCGACCTGGTAGTTCTTTTATTTAAGAAATGGTAGTAAGAGATCGCCCGGTAGATGATTTCAAAAATAAAATAAAGCATCAAAACCCAGCTAAACCCTTGTCCGCCTATATAACTATTAAGAGGTCGAAAGAAAAGCGCATGAGCCAGCACAGTAAACCCGGATATATAGAGATTTGCAACGAGGTGCTCTGTGTAATTATATTTTCCTTTCAAATAAAAAAGCCAGAGAAAGAAGCTGATAAGCGGTGTGGCGATCATTGCTACAATGTTTGAATACTTGTTTATGAACTGCCTTGTCTCTAACCTTCGTTCTAAAATTGCAGCAACCTGGGCTTTTTGTTCGGAATTCTCAATTTTCTCAAACCTGATCTTTTCCTGTGATGTTATTTCAGAATCTCTTTTTACCGGGTCCACAATGTTGATCATAAACACATAAATAGCCGCAACAATCAGGAAGAAGTTAATCGGAGGGAAATACTTCCTGCGTTTACCTTCAACATATTCTCGTGAAACCATTCCCGGCCTGGTAGCCAGGTATCCTAACAGGGAGAGAATTCCCTTATCGGCATGGGTGAAATAATGCAAAAGATCATGACCCACATCGTGTATGCTCAGGCGATGTGTTTGAGTTTTCTGGCCACAGGTTGAGCAGAAGTTCTGATTAGGGATCACAGGAGTTCCACAATTCAGGCAATTGGCAGGTTGCATGGTGGAAAAGTACGGATTTTCAGCAGGTTTTTAGTGGTGCCCGAACCTTACCTTTGCGGCGAAAATTCAGAGCTAACAGCTATCCGCGGGCAGCAACTAAGGCAAGCGGTTGGTAGCTGAAGGCTGAAACCTGATAGATTAATTGTATGAACCTATTTGAACAACAACGACACGAGTTTATTCCACGTCACATTGGTCCCAATGAAACTGATACAGCAGCAATGCTGAAAGAGATCGGTGAAGAAAGTATGGAGAGCCTGATCAATAAAGTGATTCCCGCCTCTATTCGTTTACAGAATCCTTTAGAGACCGGTGATCCAATGAGTGAGCAGGAGTATTTACAACACATCAAAGAAGTTTCACTCAAGAATAAGATATACAAATCCTATATCGGCCAGGGCTATTACGATTGTCTCACACCTTCGGTGATTCAAAGAACTATTTTCGAAAACCCGGGATGGTATACCCAGTACACACCGTACCAGGCAGAGATATCACAAGGTCGTTTAGAGAGCCTGTTAAACTTCCAAACGATGGTGAGCGATCTTACCGGTTTACCTATTGCTAATGCTTCGTTATTAGACGAGGCTACTGCAGCGGCGGAAGCAATGGCGATGTTGTTTCATCACGTGAACAGGGGAGAAAAAGCAGAGAAGCCTTTATTCTTCGTTGATCAAAACACATTTCCACAAACAGTAGATGTATTATATACCAGAGCTGAGCCTTTGGGAATTCAGCTCGTGATAAATGAGTATAAAAATGAGCCACTGAACGATGCTTATTTTGGCGCATTGATCCAATACCCGAATGCAGAAGGTTCTGTTGAAGATTACAGGAACTTTATTGAAAGAATGCATGGTCATGGTGCATTTGTAGTAATGGCAACCGACCTGTTAGCGCTCACTTTATTAACCCCTCCGGGAGAATTAGGCGCTGATGTAGCCATAGGTTCTGCCCAACGTTTTGGCGTGCCTTTGGGATATGGTGGTCCACATGCTGCTTTCTTCTCTACAAAAGAAGAATTCAAACGCGGCATCCCCGGAAGAATAATCGGAGTGAGTGTGGATGCACAAAATAATCGTGCATTAAGAATGGCGTTGCAAACAAGGGAACAACACATCAAGAGAGAAAAAGCAACTTCTAATATTTGTACTGCACAGGCATTATTGGCTAATATGGCAGCAATGTATGCGGTATATCATGGCCCGGAAGGAATAAAGAACATTGCGAAACGTGTTTCACTATTAGCAGGAACATTAGCTGCGGAATTAACAGAAGCAGGTTATCACATGGCCAATAAATATTTCTTCGACACTATCACCATAAAAACGGATGATGTTGCCAAGATCAGGGCAATAGCTGAGACGAGAGGAGTGAATTTCTGGTACTCCGACGATAATCAACGCATTGGTATTGCATTAGATGAAACCACTACACAGGCTGATGTGTTAGATATCATTGGCATTTTCCAGGAACATGCAAGTAAAGACATTGCTGCAGTTACTTTCGATGACGAACATTCATATGATCATATCCCGGAAGACCTTGTGCGTACATCTTCTTACTTAACACATCCTGTTTTCAACACGCATCGTAGCGAAACACAAATGATGCGTTATATTAAATCTTTAGAAAGTAAAGACATTTCTCTCGATAATTCAATGATCCCGCTTGGAAGCTGTACCATGAAATTAAATGCAGCTACTGAACTGATGCCTTTGAGCTGGGCACATTGGGCTAAGATCCATCCTTTTGTTCCTGCTGACCAAGCGAAAGGTTATCAATACATTATTTCAGAATTAGAGAATGATCTGTGTAAGATCACTGGTTTTGCAGCATGCAGTCTGCAACCTAATAGTGGCGCACAGGGTGAGTATGCAGGGTTGCTTGCCATCAGGAATTATCACATCGGCAATGGTAACCCGCATAGAAATGTAGTGCTGATCCCTATCTCGGCTCACGGAACCAATCCTGCTTCAGCAGTGATGTGCGGAATGAAAGTCGTGGTAGTAAAGAGTACTGCTGAAGGCTATATTGATGTGGCAGATCTTAAAGCAAAGGCAGAGCAACACAAAGAGAACCTGTCATGTTTGATGGTAACATATCCATCTACGCATGGTGTGTTTGAAGATGGAATCAAAGAAGTGTGCAGCATCATCCATGAAAATGGAGGACAGGTGTACATGGATGGCGCCAATATGAATGCACAGGTTGGATTAACATCTCCTGCAACTATCGGTGCAGATGTTTGCCATCTCAATCTTCATAAAACATTCGCTATTCCGCACGGTGGTGGCGGCCCGGGCATGGGGCCGATTTGTGTGGCGGCGCATTTAGCGCAATTCTTGCCAGGACATGTAAGTGGAGATAAACTGCCTAACGTAACACACAGGCAAGGTGCAGTGAGTGCAGCTCCGTTTGGATCAGCTTCTATTTTGCTCATCAGTTATGCATATATAAAAATGCTGGGAAGTGTAGGCCTGAGAAAAGCAACTGAATATGCAATTCTCAACGCCAATTATATGAGGGCAAGACTGCAGAAGTATTATCCAATATTATATACCGGTGCAAATGGCGTGGCGGCACATGAATTTATCGTTGATCTGCGTCCTTTCAAAAATACAAGTGGCATTGAAGCTGAGGATGTGGCGAAGCGACTGATGGATTTTGGATTTCATGCACCTACACTGAGCTTCCCGGTTCCGGGCACGATCATGATAGAGCCAACCGAAAGTGAAGACAAAGCTGAATTGGATCGTTTAGTTGAAGCACTCATTACGATCCATGAGGAGATCAAATCGATTGAAGAAGGTAAATCAGATAAGACAGACAATCCTCTGAAAAATGCACCACACACACAAGCTGTGGTATGTTCAGATGAATGGAACCGTCAATATACCAGGCAGCAGGCTGCATTTCCATTAAGTTATATCCGTCATAATAAGTTTTGGCCTGCTATAGCAAGGATCAATAATACTTATGGTGACAGAAACTTAATTTGTACATGTGAGCCGATAGAAAGTTATGCAGAGTAATTTTTTGTTTTTATATAAAAGCCCTGCACATGCAGGGTTTTTATTTATAGACTTGCTGCGATTCTTCCATAGAAGGAAATTGCATCTCTACTTGTGCTGATCACGTTTAATGTAGCACTTCCACCTTGTGTGATATTTAATTGCAGGTGCCTGACATCTGTTACATCCTGCGGCTCGATGATGACTTCCCATCCTTTAGCACCGGTTGTAGTATTGTACCGGAAGTTCGTTGAAGTAAATGTCAATCCTCCTCCTACGGGATAAGTGGGTGAAGTAACTCGTCCGTAATAAGGCAGGTAAGCTACAATAGAATCTTTAGTGATCCGTAGATCATAGTCTGTTGTCAATTGGATCGTTCTTCCTCTCAGTGGGTTTGCACTCTGAGCTTTAAAAACAAACCGTTGGTCGCTTACAAGTTTTGAAACTTCTGCAGCTTGCTCGGGAGCAATACTCCTGTTACAGGCGACAAATACTATTATCATTATCCATAAGAGCCTCATATCGACTTTTATAATCTGCATCAGAATTGATGCCTCATTTGGTTAGGAGGAGGTGAAAATCAGATCGGCCGGGTGATCAGCGTAAGATTTGTACCCAACTTCAGCCACCTGTTAAAGAATTTGAACTTAAATTTTTGCGAGGTTGGTTCCTTTCGGCTGTAAGTGTAATACTCAATAATCTTGAAATTGTTTTTCTCCATCAGGTATTTCATACTCTTGATCGTAGGTTCAAATAAATGATCTGGTGTACGGGAAGGATCACTCCACGATGATGAGAATTGCTTCTTGAGTTTTAGCTTGTAAAATATGTGCTGGATGTAATGACTAAAGCCAAGCTTATATGGCACATTAATTACCAGTATTCCGTTTGTACCTAATAATTTCCTGGAATGCCGTATCCATAAGTTTGGATCTGGTACATGTTCCAATACATGGCTCATATGAATCAGGGAGAATTTATATCCGGGATCAAAATTTTCAAATTGCTCTACGATTACATCAATGCCCAATTGTTTTTTTACAAAAGATGCCATTTGAGCGGAAACATCTAAACCTACTGACCTTTTATAATATGGTTTTGCTGCGAGCAAAAAAGTTCCCATTCCGCTTCCGATATCCAGCACCGCAGTTTTATTGTCATCATATTTAGAGATATAAGCGATTTCTCTCTCAAACATTTTTAAGGAAGATTGTTTGATAGAATTCAGATCCTCGGGAGAAAGATTGTCGGCATACTGGTAGTACGAGGCATAAGCTGCATCAATAAAATGCTGATCATATTTCGGTCTTGGAGAAGAGTATATGAGAGTGCAGTTACTGCATTTTACATAAGTATACTGCAACCTGCTTCCGAATCGCTCATATATTTTGTATTCTGAAGAATTGCAAAAGGGACAATTGACTGTTTCCCATTGACTGGGCTCGTATATTTTGGGAGTTGACATTGCTTTTATTGTGGATCAAAAATAAGCGTGAAAGAATAATTCACTCAACGAATCTTGTATTGGGCAGACTATCAGCACAATATTTGTTACAGCTATTCATCATTCACCAAAATCCTATTCAAATGAGATCACTGCTTACCCGTATGGTAGTTCTAGCTATATTGATCGCATTAAATGCTCCCCCGGCAAATGCTATCAATCCATCAAAAACAGGTGGGACTGAAACTTCAACTACTGGTCCTTCTATCGAGAGCGCACTATCTGAGTTCAGGTCACTTTCCAGAAAAGAGAAAAAAGAGCGGTATAAAGAAGTAAGAAAGTTATTGAAAGAGTTGAAGGCCGCAAAAAAATCAGGCGCAGAGCCCTCTACCAATACAGTGTTATTAGCTATCCTGGCTGTATTGCTTCCACCTCTTGCAGTATACCTGCATGAAGGCGAAATAAACAACAGGTTCTGGATATCATTATTGCTGACATTGTTATTTTGGTTGCCGGGTGTTATATATGCCCTGATCATTGTATTGTCTTAGTCTAAATATTTTAAACAAAAGACCGTAACAGCATATTACGGTCTTTTTCTTTTATTTGCCATTCAAATCAATACAATGAAGAAGTACATTTTTTCTTTCATCGCTCTTTCAGCCATGTTTTATATCACCTCGTGCAAAAGTGGATCTGAAACAGTTGACCTTAAATTTCAATTGGGCAAAGGTGGTAAATATGAGTACGCAACCAATATGGATATGACCATGAACCAGATGGGGATGCAGGCAAAAACAAAAATGGGAGTTACATACTTATTTGAAGTGGTAGGTGACAGTGCAGGGTGGAAGCAGTTATCTTCCACCATACAACGAGTAACAATGGATGTGGACGGAATGGGTATGAATATGAGCTTTGACAGCGATAAACCCTCAGCTGATACGGCCGGCCCTATGGGAGTTACAGCAAAAATGTTTACTGCAATGAAAGGCGGCAAGTTTTCTTTTACTATGAACGAGAAAGGAGAGGTAGGCAGCGTAAGTGGTATACAGGAGATGGTGGCTAAAATGCTTTCTGGTAATCCGAATGCAGAGCAAATGCTCGCCTCTATGCAACAAACATTCAGCGAAGAGAATTTTAAGCAGAATGTGCAGCAATCCTTTGCGATTTATCCCGATAAACCGGTTAAAGTTGGTGAATCATGGAAAAAGTCTATGGTTATGCAAAATCAAGGTATGACTATAAAGAGTGATAATACATACACGCTGGAATCTGTTAAGGGAGATGATGCAGCGATCAAAGTTGCTTCTAATTTGTCAAGCGATTCCACGGCGGTCCAGGGCGTTGCAATTAAAGTTTCAGGAACATCCAATGGTAACATGAATTTCCACGTTCCTACAGGACTTGCAACCTCCGGTAAGGTTAATATGAATATGGATATGAAGATGAATGCGCAAGGGCAGGAAATGCCAATGAAAATGGATATGATCATTACTATTACGGGTAAAAAGCAATAACATTTTTGATAATTATCAAAAGGGCTGTCTTAACAGGCAGCTCTTTTTATTTTCTATATTACTGAGTATTGTTAGTTTAGTATGGTGAGTAAGTTTTTTAACAAGTTCATTTCTGTCTTTCTTATTCTGAAAAAATCGTTCCTGCATTTTTTAAAGAATGATCCTTTACGTATGGCAGGGGCTACGGCATTCTTTACAACATTTGCTCTGCCCCCCATAATGGTCATCATTATACAATCACTGAAGTATATTGTAGGGCCAGATGTAGTTCGCACAAAATTATTCTCCAACTTATCAGATACGTTAGGAATGGAAGCGACTGAACAGTTGGTTGAAGTATTGCATGCATTCAGACGAATGGCAGCCAATTGGTGGATCACTATCGGCGGTTTTATATTTCTATTGTTTGTAGCTACTACGCTATTCAGAGTCATCAAGAATTCTATAAACCAGATATGGCAGCTTAAGCCGATCGGGAAGGGCAGGGCTAAAAGAACTTTGAAAGCAAGATGCATAGCGATCATTGTGATATTAGTGGCGGGGGTTTTACTGGTTGTAGGTTTGATGGCAGAAAGTGCCCAGGTGATGATCGGTAAATATTTATTCAGGGTTTCTCCTTTGCTTTCATCTTACTTCAACGCAATTTGGGGTACTATATTTTCTATTCTCATCACCACATGTTGGTTTGCGATCGTCTTCAGGTATCTTCCTGATGGTCGTCCCAGGTGGAAGATCACCTGGGTTGGTGCACTGCTTACAAGTTTGTTGTTTATGATGGGGAAGATGGTGTTGCATGTGATGCTCAGTTATAGCAATATCAATAACTTCTATGGGGCTTCAGCTTCTGTTGTGCTGTTATTATTGTTTGTGTTCTACTCAGCTATGATCTTATATTATGGTGCAAGCTTCACTAAAACATGGGCCGAATTTCAGCAGCAACCGATCACTCCTTCACATGGGGCCATCTCATATAAATTGGTGGAGATCGAAGATGATCAGTCCGGCCATCAAAATTAACTTAGGGAACCCTTGGTTTGTTCTAACTTAACTAAAACAATTTTTTATGCCACATTATAAAAAGGCGTTTACACTCATTGGTATATTTATCATCGTCATTGTTTTATTATCGTGGAATACCAATGATGATCATCGGAATTTAAAGGTACTTCCGCTAAATATTAGTGGCGACAGTCTTCAAATGGTGATGGATGAATTTACTGAAGCACTTAACGTAAACTGTGCTTTCTGCCATGCACCAAAATCATCCGACTCAAAAACACTTGATTATGCCAGCGACGCTAATCATATAAAGGATATTACCCGTACAATGATGCGAATGACGATCAACATGAACAAAGAGTACATGCAAACGCTACCTCATAAGAATATTCAATTGGTAACATGTTATACCTGCCATAGAGGCGAACCAACTCCAAAAACAAAATAAAAAGCCTCACAACAGTGAAGCTTTTGTGCCCGGGACTGGAATCGAACCAGCACATCCTTGCGAACGGCAGATTTTGAGTCTGCTGCGTCTACCAATTCCGCCACCCGGGCAGGTCGGGTGCAAATATAACGGCATCAATCTAAACCTTCCAAAATACGATTCAGATATTTTTTCTTAAAGTAATACTCCTTCACTTGCAACAATTCTTCTTCGGTAGTAACACCCTCTTTATAATTTTCAATAACTTCTTTAACAGGCTCATAGATCTCGTTTTGAATTCGGGAAACTTCATTGCTGACTGCAGACTGCTGACCACTGTCTGCTAATTCTTCGTTTAATTCCATCATCGCCATAAGAAACTCAGGAGGCAACTGATATTTTTCCTCTTCTTGTAATAATCCTTTTTGCTGAAGTACATATTTGATCGCTTCGTCATCGTTGCTGAGAATTTTATAAGCCTTGTTCACTGCAGATGATCTTTCCAGTACCTCCGCCTGTTCGTCTTCGCTGGCATTGCTGTAAAAATCAGGATGGTATTTCCTGCTCAATTCGTAAAACTTTTGCTTCACCATTTGCTTATCCGGTCTCAGCGATACAGGTATTTGGTATAGTTCAAAATAATTCATGGTTTATTTTTTTTGATACCAGCTTTCGTTTTCCATGGCACCACCAGTTGCGTCGCACACTTGTACGTTAGGGCAGCTATCAACAGACAACGAACAGGAACGATGAACCATTCGTTGCGAATGATGGCTTGGTGAATCTTGTTCTGAACGTACAAGTGTGCGACGCAACGAAAGCTGATCTTTGTTATACAGCTTGTTACATAATAACAATTATCTTGCTGCTGCAAATGTAGTCTCATGTTTTTTATCGGACTTAT
The DNA here is from genome assembly GCA_023429825.1 of Bacteroidota bacterium. GTDB lineage: Bacteria > Bacteroidota > Bacteroidia > Chitinophagales > Chitinophagaceae > JAEZDC01. The sequence goes on from JAEZDC010000115.1 coordinate 22,682, forward strand.
CAGAGAGGGAAAAGTTCCTGCAGACAATCGGGTAGCATTAACGCCTGCGCAGTGCCGGTTTTTAAACCACCATGTACCTGGCGTAAAGGTAGTGGTTCAGCCCAGCAAAAGCCGGTGCTTTGCCGATAAGGAATATGAAAGAGCGGGATGCCTTATAACCGAAGACCTGATTGGATGTGATTTGTTATTAGGCATTAAGGAAGTGCCTGTTGATATGTTGCTGCCAAATAAAACGTACATGTTTTTTTCACACACAAGAAAGAAGCAACCCTATAATCAGAAGCTGATGCAGGCAATGGTGGAGAAGAAAATAACTTTGATCGATTACGAGTGTTTGGAACATGAGGATGGTCAAAGAATAATTGGTTTTGGATTTTTTGCAGGTATTGTAGGGGCTCATAACGGTATGATGGCTTACGGTAAGCGAACAGGCTCATTTGAAATGGGGAGAATAGGAGAGAAGGAGTACAAAGAACTTATTCATACATATTTTGGTCTGAAACTGCCGATAGTGAAGATCGCTGTTACCGGAAATGGCAGGGTAGCGCATGGGATTCTTGAGATCATGAACCTGATGGATGTACGTGAGGTGGAGCCGGAGGAGTTTTTAAAGAACGAATATAAATACCCGGTGTACGTTCACTTAAAGGGGTCTGATCTGTATGAAAACCTCACTACAAAAAAATATTTAAGAGAAGAATTCCGAATTCATCCTGAGTTATACGAATGCAGATTTGAACCATTTTGTTTTAAGGCTGACATTTTAATGAATGGGATATTCTGGGATACTAA
>JAEZDC010000033.1 GCA_023429825.1 Bacteroidota bacterium
GATCAGAACCAGGACCGGAGTAGAAGAAAGGAGGATATTAAAAGGTGAAGGACTTGGCACCAGCGATCTTGCGGTTCCGGCAGTGCAGGAAATATTAAGAAAACGCAATATCGATGCCTCTGAAATAGAGTGTATTATTTGTGCAACGGTTACTCCCGATATGACTTTCCCCGCTACAGCCAACATCATTGCAGATAAAGTAGGCGCCACCAATGCATGGAGCTTCGATATCGGTGCGGCGTGCAGCGGTTTTTTATATGCACTCACCACGGGGGCTACATTCATTGAAAGCGGACGATACAAAAAGGTGATAGTTGTAGGAGCAGATAAGATGAGTGCTATCATTGATTATACTGACAGAGCTACCTGCATCATCTTTGGTGATGGCGGTGGGGCCGTATTACTCGAACCGAACGAAGAGGGTTACGGTATCAAAGACAGCATCCTGAGAAGCGATGGCAGCGGAAGGGCTTATTTACATATGAAGGCGGGTGGATCGGTGAAACCTGCTACCATTGAAACCGTTACTGCTAAAGAACATTTCGTATACCAGGAAGGACAGGCCGTTTTCAAATTCGCAGTGAAAGGAATGGCTGATGTAAGCGCTGAATTATTAGAAAGAAATAACTTAACAGCAGACGATATTGCCTGGCTGGTTCCGCACCAGGCGAATCTTAGAATCATTGATGCTACTGCTAACCGCATGGGTCTACCTAAAGAAAAAGTGATGGTGAATATTCAACGCTATGGTAACACCACCGCTGCAACCTTGCCTTTGTGTTTGTGGGATTGGGAGAAGCAACTGAAGAAAGGTGATAACATTGTACTCGCTGCATTTGGTGGCGGATTTACATGGGGGGCTACCTGGATCAAATGGGCGTATGATAGTAATTAGCGGGTGAGATAATTTAGCAAATGGAGGTAATTAGCAAATGGAGTCGGTTACTTTATCCGGCCACTCATATTCACCATTCACAATTCACAATGAACAATGAACGATAGAATAAAGATCATCGAAACCAAGATACTTTCTGATAACTGGTATACACTTAAGAAGGTCACATACGAGTACACGCATAAAGATGGCAACGTAGAAACGCAGGTGCGGGAAGCGTACGACAGGGGTAACGGTGCTACGATACTTTTATATAACAAAGAGCAGAGAACAGTTATTCTTACCAGGCAGTTCAGATTACCCACCTATATCAATGGCAATGAAACAGGGATGCTCATTGAATCATGCGCAGGCTTACTGGATAAAGACAACCCTGAAGAATGTGTAAGGCGTGAGAGCGAGGAAGAGACCGGTTACAAAGTGTCTGATGTGAAGAAGATATTTGAGGCGTATATGTCGCCCGGTTCCGTCACAGAGATCGTACATTTCTTTATTGCAGAGTATTCGAAGGATATGAAGGTGGCTGAAGGTGGTGGCGTGGAAGAAGAGCAGGAAAATATCGAGGTGTTGGAACTTTCGTTTGATGAGGCACTGAAGATGATAGATACCGGTGAGATAAGAGATGGAAAGACGATCATGCTGCTGCAGTATGTGCGGTTGAAGGGGGTATTGTAGGGATGGTGGATGCTGGATGCTGGATGTTAGATGCTAGTCGGTGGATATGAATTTACATCATGGATCATGGACAATGGACACCCATGGTTACAAATATTATGTTCCAGATCAAACGCTTAATATTGTTTACCTGCCTGCTGATGAGTTCTGCGGCAATGGCACAAAAAGACCCGCTGGAAAGAACGTGGTTCAATGCAGAACAAACATCCAAGATCCAGATCTATAAGGGGAGCGATGGAAAGTTTTATGGTAAGATCGTTTGGTTGAAAAGCCCCCTGAAGAACAACAAACCAAAACTGGATGAAGAAAATCCGAAGAAAGAATTACGCACACAGCCGATACTCAATCTTATCATTCTCCGATCTTTTATCAGAAGTAAAGATGATTCCAACGAATACGAAGGCGGTACGGTCTACGATCCCAATAACGGCAAAACATATTGCGGTAAACTCACACTCAAAGGCAATGAACTGAAACTGCGGGGATATCTATGCAGTCTAGGTAGCTGGTTTGGCAGAAGCAGTACATGGAAGGCGGCGGAGTAGCCTTTTACCAGGTGTTAAAGTAGGTGTAAATAAATTTACAAAGCATGCAACGGTTTGCCAGGCCCGGTAATCATCACTTAAATTTTCCAAGGATGAAATATTTGGTACAGGTAGTTATAGTGTTAGTGCTCCTTGCAGGTTGTTCAAAAGAACCGTTCAATGAGAACTGTTACCCTTTTAAGTTCTCTTCCATCGCAGGTAAATGGGAACTGAGACAAACTGTGTCATCCTGGGGTATCCAAAATTATCCTTCCTCCAATGGATTAACGATACAATTCGGAACGAACGACTATCTCATCAGCGATTCAGCTTATAAGATACTCCCCTATCCAGCTTACGCCACGCAGGGACTTTATGAAATACGGGGAGACTTGTCTGCCTCAACCAGCACCGGTTTGGCGATCGGTGTGGGTGAATTTGAAAAAAGGATCATACTTAACAACGACACTTTAAGCAGTAAGATATTTTACCAGGTAAAAGGTAACCAACTTATACTGCTTTCCGGGTATTTTCCTACAGATGGCGGGGTTAAAAAGATATATGAAAGAATAAAGTGAAGGCGGATGATGTGATAGCTGTCAGCTATCGGTGTGCCGCATTCTATACTCACTATTCATACTTAGCCTCCATGAAATTAATGCTGCTGTCCTTGTTCAGTAGCGGATATTACCGGTTCGGTTAGCATGAGATATTGTTCAGTCGACTCAACATATGATCAACAAGTGTGGTCTTTTTATTGCAGCCATGAAGGAAAATCATCTCTATGTTACGGATATCTTCTATGCTGATAGGTTGCATGCTTATATTACTGATCGCATGTAGCAAAAGCGACAGTACATCCACTCCTAACAATAGCTGCGGATCAGTCTCGTTTGCCAGCGATGTAAACCCGATCATTCAATCTACCTGTGCCAGTTCCGGATGTCATAATGCAGGCAGTACAAATGGTGTAGGTCCGCTCACCAATTACCAGCAGGTGTATAATGCGAGAACGTCTGTGCACAGTTCGGTATCATCGGGCAGTATGCCTAAAAATATGACGCTTACCGCTGCGCAGAAGAATGCGATACTATGCTGGATAAATAATGGGGCGCCGAATAATTAGATGCCGGATGATGGATGTTAGATGCGGGATGCGGGTTAATATCCGTAGTCTGCTCTTTGTTGTACTTTAACCTGAATACAGAACAACAACAAAATACCAAGTAGATTTCGCGATGGCTTGCTTCGCTTCTGCGTCGGGTCTGGGCCGTACCTGGGTCGCCCCTGGTTCGCTAAGAAAAAACGAAGGATGACCGAAGCAGACCCGAACCAGGTCCCTAGGAGGTCTTCATCATTTTAGTGCACATATATCCGATATCGCCGCATCATATACAGATTTCCTTTGGAAAGTCTTTCTGCGTACACAGTTTTTAGCCCGGATCATTATTGATATTGGGCATAAGCAATTGCTTTGGCGAAAGCAGACCTGCGTAACAATTTCACACAGTTGATGTGCAGGATGAATGATCCGTACTATTTTGCTATAGTAATATCGCTTACTATGCATTACATACCGATTCACCCGAAAACATTTCGCATAATTTCTATTCAGTTCTAAGGTTTTCTACCGGGTTTGCATTTGCCGCCTTGAGTGTTTGAGATAAAATAGTTGCGAGACCTAAAAATAGCATAATTGCAAGGCTTATGATCACTTCAAACCACCCAATTTTTATACTGTAATGCTGAACACTCGCCAACATCTGGCTGAATAAAAAATAGATGATTGGAATTGTAATGAGGCTGGCAATAACCATCAGCATAACAAAATCCTTAGACAGAAGGATTACAAGATTTTTTGCAGAAGCACCCAACACTTTCCTAACACCAATCTCTTTTACCCGTTTCTTATTAGTAAATGATACCGTGCCCAACAAACCAAGACATGCTACAGTAATCGCCAGCAGGCCCAGGAAGCCCCATAGCTTCATTATCATAATGTAAAAGCTATAGGCATCTTTTATTTCTTCTGAAAATAATTGCGCAGTAAATTTTCCCTGGCCACCAATTCTCTTCCATAGCTTTTCCATATCGGACATGCTACCCAGTGCATTACCGCCTTCCATCTTCATGTTAGCGTACACGAATTTTTCCGGGTTATATTCAAAAAAGAAAGGGCGGATGACGTCTTCGAGCCCAGAATAATGAAAGCTCTTCAACACACCTGCGATGCGGAATTCACTACTATCGTTCAGTGTGATCATTCTATTAATGGCGGCGGAAGGATCTTTAAGGCCTAGCGCTTTCGCAAACTCTTCGTTCACGATAATAAACCTCGAGTTCTCCGATCCGTCAGAGCCAAAATCTCTGCCCGCAAGCAAGGTCAATTTCATGTTAGCGATGAATGCTTCATCCACCGACATTGAGGTTACTGCTATCGAATCAAATGACCCTTTGGTTTTTATATAGCGTTTGTTAGCCGTTCCGATCCCTAAAACATGAGAAGACATGGATATCCGGTTGACACCCGGTACTTTTTCAAATTCAGTTTTAAATCTTTGCGGATCCATGTTCTGAAGTTCCACATCCAGCACCTTTTCCTGTTCAAAACCCAGGTTGTAATTAACAGAGTATTGATACTGTCGCATCATGATCACCACTGCCATGATGAAGCCAAGAGAAATTACAAATTGAGTGGTCAATACAAACTTGCGGATGAACGACCGGCCACTTGTTTTTACTTCTTTACCTTTTAAGGCTATAATGGGCGAAAGCTTCGAGAAATATAGTGCAGGAACAAAACCAGAAACAGCACCCACCAGCAAAGCAAATACAAAGAATCCAACAAAAGTTTCCCACGTCGGCGATAGATCCAGCGGAGTGGTTTCGATCATCGACATTAAAATATCTTTTCTCACTACTTCAAAAACCAGGTACGAAAGCATCAACGCCACCAGCACGATAGTAGTAGCTTCAACGATAAATTGCAAAACGATCTGCTTCTTTCGGCTGCCCATTACCTTTCTTACCCCGATCTCTCTCATACGCTCCAACGATTGTGCAATAGAAAGGTTGACATAGTTGGCACAGGCTGGTATCAATACGATCAGTGTGATCAAACCGGTAACCAAAATCTCCAGGTAACTCCAGTTAGAACCCACGGGGTCCAGTAGGTCTTCAGAGCCAGGTGTAATATCACCTAACGCCTGGAGGGTGAAAGTAACTTTGCTTTTTTCCTGGGCATATCGTTCCTTACCTATATTATTCAGAAAGCGTTCTATGTTAGCTGTATTAGCCTCTTTGTTGAGAAGCATATACACGAAGGAACCTTTATACGATTTCCATCCTTGTTTCGGGTCGAGAAAAACAGATTTGGGATGCCCCACTATCGTGGAGTAGGAAACCACCGCGGAAAAGAAGATGTGCGAATTCTTAGGCAGGTCTTTACAAATACCCGACACCATAAAACTTCCATAACCTTCTATCGTTATCATTTCGCCCATTGGCTCCTTGTCGCCGAAGATCTTTGTTGCTTCCGTTTCGGTGAGCACAACGCTGTTAGGGTTGCTAAGCACGGTTGTCTTATTTCCCTTGACCAATGGGAAGTTGAATATTTCAAAAAAGCCGGGATCTGCAAAATAGCCGGAAAGTCCAATTTTTTTATCGCCATACACGGCGTTGCCATACAGCGATCGATGAATGCGCACCACTTTTTCTATACCACTAAAATCCTTAAGATTTTCGGCAAGATGGGCTGGTGCCGAAGCGTATTGTAGGTTTTCCTGCTTATCTAACAGTTGGGAAGTGACCCGGTAAATGCGGTCACCGTTGGGATGAAAGTCGTCGAAGCGGGAAAGAAAGGTAAAGAAGGCAATAAATAAAAGGGTGAGCGACATGCCCAGTGCTAAGCCAATTACATTTAAAATAGTGAAGAACTTATTCTTTGAAAGATTGCGAACTGCTACTTTAAAAAAATTCCTGAACATAGGATGCGTTGTTTTGGTTAGTAGTCATAATGATGTACCTCGTCTTCACTTCGTTACTTCTTGTACATTTTTGTAGCTATTGGCTAAAGATATACTGAAGATTGTGCCATTGTGCAACGAGTTGAATTGTAGCGGGTAGCATGCAAATTAAGTTTCTATTGTGTGCGTATATGTACAGGAAGTGTACGGGTTTGATACAGTAGCAACTTCGTAGTGGATCCTGGTAATTTCAACCTTGATATTTTTGTGACTTCTGCTCCGGTGTTATCCAGACGCCGGAACCTGGTGTTTAAGCCCGTTGATTGCATGCATATCCACTAAATGAACCACGCAAAGGAGTTTTGTATATTTATACGGCTGCATCTTTTTTTAGACCATCAAACTGCTATCATGAAATCTTTGCCATTCCTCTGTGTGATCATTTTCATCTATTCATCTGTTATAGCACAGCAACCAAGAGCAAGGGATATCGGCATTCCATTCAATGGCAACCCCGGTAAGTTCAATGCCATAACAGACGTAAAAGGTGTGGAAGTGGGTTACAGTACCATTGTTTCAGGACAAGGAAAAAATGTAAGAGGTAAGGGACCGGCGAGAACGGGCGTTACGGCTATATTACCCAGGGGGCGAAACAATAACCCCGTGTATGCCAACTGTTATGCGCTGAATGGTAATGGTGAAATGACCGGGACTACATGGATCACGGAATCAGGTTTTTTGGAAGGACCAATCATGATCACCAATACGAACAGCGTAGGCGTGGTAAGAGATGCTGTATTGAAGTGGTATGTGAAGACGGGTTGGTATAAAGAAGATTTCTGGTACACTTACCCTGTTGTTGCAGAAACCTATGATGGTTTTTTGAATGACATTTATGGGTTTCATGTTAAAGAGCATAATGCATTTGAAGCGCTGGATAGTGCGAAAAGCGGGTGGTTGAAAGAAGGAAATGTAGGAGGCGGCACCGGCATGATGTGTTTGGGATTTAAGGGCGGCACCGGAACATCATCCAGGGTGGTAAAGATCAAAGATTCATCTTATACGGTGGGTGTATTGGTGCAATCCAACTTTGGAGGGAAAAAGAATTTTACCATTGCGGGCGTACCGGTGGGAAAAGAGTTAAAAGACACGCTGAATTATGAGTTTAAAGCGCCGCCATCTTACCAGCCCGGCGATGGATCTATCATTGTTGTAGTAGCAACCGATGCTCCATTATTACCACACCAGTTAAAAAGAATAGCAGCACGAGTACCACTCGGTGTAGGCATTGTTGGAGGACGTGGTGAAAATGGATCAGGCGATATATTCATGGCATTCTCTACGGCTAACCCTGCTGCATTTCAAAGAGAAGCGTTCACAAAAGTGGCAGTGTTACCTAATGACCTGATCAATCCTTTGTTTGATGCCACGGTGCAGGCTGTAGAAGAAGCCATTATCAATGCCATGGTAGCAGCGGAAACTATGGAAGGTATCAACGGAAACAAAGCTTATAGACTTCCCCATAAACTGGTAATCGACATTTTGAAAAAATATAACCGGGTAAAGTAAAAAATATGATATTGGGCCGAATTATTACATAGCCTGTATCAATGAAACATCACCTCCTGTTCGCAACGATCTTTTTCTCACTTCATTTATGTGCCCAGAAAAAAGAATTACAGAAAGATGTACACTTCTCTGACAGTTACATCAAAAAGCACCGCGGTAAATTTGATGTGGTGATACCTGAAGTACAGGAGTTAGCCAAGATCATGGTAGCGCTCTCGAAAGGGGGGTCTGTCGATTCGGGGATCACTAACATGCGTACAGCTTATTACAGGGAAGTGATGACACACTTCACAAAATTTAAAGATCATCCTGTTATTGATACGATCAGTAAATACGTAAAAGATGGAAATGACAGCAGCTACTGGTACTATTATGACTGGAAGATGAATGCGAATGCTTATGAATTCTCTAAAGACGGAAAGATCATACACAAGGGCATCATAAAAAAAATGGGGTTCAAAGAAACGAGTGATCCATTTGTAAAACATGCATCTCTGGCTGCAGACTTTGCCCGTAAGTCTGGATTCAGAAACTTCTATGCGGCACATAAACCTTTCTACGATTCCCTGTTGAAGGAGTATACAAAGTATAACCCGTTAAATGAAATGAAAGCTTGGCTTGAAAAGCATTTTCCCTATAAATATGATTATTTCCTGATCACCTATTCTCCCTTAACCAGTGGTGCGCATTCAAAGGGAAGCTTTGAAGACAATGGTTTCAAACAAACCGTCATGTTCATTGCAGGTGTATCTATCAATCCAAATTATAACCAGGCGGTAAATGAAATGTCTAACTCAAGGGTCGTATTTACAGAGATCGATCACAACTATGTAAACCCTGTTGCTGATAAATATGTCGCGGCGATTAATGAAGCGATGAAGGATAAGTCTAAATGGGGTAAAGGACTTGATGACAACTCCAGTTATGCCGATCCTATGTCGACGTTCCAAGAGTATATGACGTGGGCTGTTTTTTCTTTGTATTGCCTGGATAAATATCCTGAAGATGATGTACTGACCTATATAGATCGTATGGAACGGCAAATGGAGCAACGGAGAGGCTTCAATAATTTTAAAGCATTCAACAGAGAGCTGATGCGTTTATACCAGCATCATAATAAAAAGAAGAAAGCACATGAGTTGTACCCGGAGATCATTGAGTGGTGTAAGAAACAATAGTGATCTATGAATTTAATGCCTGGTAAAATAATAATTGCTACCCATATCATGGACGATCCAAATTTCCAGGATGCTATGGTATTTGTCGCAAGGCATGATGACAATGGCACACTGGGATTCATCATTAATAAGACCTATCATCGTTCGTTAAATGAACTGGAGGAATTTAAAGACAGCCGCAAATTTCCTTTATATAATGGCGGCCCGGTGGATAACGAGCACCTGTACTTTATACATCGCCGCACTGATCTCATCCATAACGGAGACATGATCTGCGGTAATATCTTTCTTGGCGGAGCGTTTAGCGATGCAGTCTCACACATCAACAGCGGGTTGCTCACCACAGCAGATATTAAAATATTCATCGGCTATTGCGGATGGGATTGGAATGAACTCGAAAGCGATATCGCCGAAGGTTACTGGGACATCATGGATGAAATGAATGAAACTATCTTCTCCCTGTAATCCAGTTATGCGAGGTTTACTACCTTCAATTCATGATAAGACACCTGCTGATCTTTTCCTTCGTGTTACTACAACAGGTAGCCGTTGCGCAATCCAAATATCCGCTTACTCCTGATCAACTGTACAGTCAACTTTTTACTGATGTGCAACTGAAGCGAATCTTTGCTGACAGTAAGACATTTGTTGACTGCACTCCTTTATACAAGCCGGAAGAGATCGTAAGAAAATACAAGCTGCAAAAAAGCAAACCAGGTTTTAACCTGAGGCAGTTTGTAAGATCGAATTTTAAAATACCCACCCAGCCATCATCATACTCATCCAAACAAAAAGATCTAGTTAAACATATCAACGAACTCTGGAAAGTCCTGCAGCGCAAAGCTGATGTTGCAGTCACCGGGAGTTCTTTACTGCCATTGCCTCACTCCTACATTGTACCGGGCGGAAGATTCAGGGAGATCTATTACTGGGATACTTATTTTACCATGCTGGGCTTGAAAGAAAGCAGGCAGTATGCAGTGATGGAAAACATGGTGAAGAATTTTGCCAGCCTCCTGGAACAGTATGGCCATATACCAAATGGCAACCGCAGCTATTATCTCAGCCGTTCGCAACCGCCATTCTTTAGTTTGATGGTGGAGTTGCTGGCTTCCGTAAAGGGAAAACAGGTTTGCCAGCAATACCAGCAGGCATTAGAAATAGAAATGAAGTATTGGAATGATCCTTCAGCAACAGAACTTAACCGCAGGCAGGTAGTGATCAAAAATAATAATGGGGAAGAAAATATTTTCAGCAGGTATGATGATGCACTTTTTATTCCACGACAGGAAAGCTTCTATGAAGATGCTGTAACAGCCAGTGAAGCTGTGAAGGATCATGTGTCGAGAGCAAGATACACAGACAGTGCATCTTTAGTACAAGCAAGCGATAGCATTTATGCTGTTACCTGCAATAACCTCAGAACAGCAGCAGCAAGCGGATGGGATTTCAGCAGCCGGTGGATGCAGAGTGATAAATTATTTTCTACACGAACCGGAGCGATCATCCCCGTTGATCTTAACTGCCTCGTGGGAAATTTGCAACAATCTGTTACCGTAGCACAAATGCTGAACAAGTTTGGATTCACCGATTCAAATGCTATCTATGAATTAAAGAAAACGATGAAGCGGAATTACCGTGACTTGTTCTTTAACGAAGAACTTGGATGGTACTGTGATTACGACACTGTAACAAAAAGCGTGATGAATAATCCTACACTGGCAGGAATGTTCCCGCTTTTCTTTAAGATGGCAGATGAAAAAGATGTTCCCGCTATCGTTGCATTTTTAAAGAAGCACTTTATACAAGCCGGTGGTGTAGTTACCACGCTCAACACTACAGGCGAACAATGGGATGCACCTAACGGCTGGGCTCCGTTGCAGTGGATCACGATCATCGGGCTTGAGAATTACGGTTATCATGATCTTGCAAAAGACATTGCTACCCGTTGGGTAAAGTTGAATAAGAGGGTTTTTAAGAACACCGGCAAGCTGATGGAAAAGTATGATGTGATGAATATCAACAAACCTGCAGGTGGTGGCGAATATCCTTCGCAGGATGGTTTTGGCTGGACGAATGGTGTGTTGCTGGCTTTGATGAATAAGTATAAACTCTGATGATTCTTAATGAAGCTACTTCAGTTATTTGTTTTTAAAAGCCGCATCCTGTATGCGTTCATTGCCGTTAGGCCCAGCTTTTTTATAAGCCTAGAGTTGACGATCACGCCTACAGGAGCTCCGATCACAGGAATCAGTTGGGCCATCTTTGCGAGATCGATATAGTCCCTGTACTCCTGTTGCAGGTTTCGCCAATCGAAGCTGTCGAGCGATGCAGGTAGTTCAGTTTTCTTTTCATCCCAATCGATCATATACTCATAGGTTTGCCTGCGATGTGCATCCGATGAAAACGCCAATTGAAAAATATAAAGGATATATACCCGTTCTTTATAATCTTTTACATCAAACCCATACAAGGATGCGATATCAAAAAGAAGCTTCAGTTTTATACCCAGCAAAAGCGGGAAATCAGCCAGCCCCAGTAGTATTCCACCAGCACCTGTTATACCGCCTTCAATAGCAGCCGTTTTTTTGTATGACTTCAGACGCTCCGTTACAAAAGCTTCACGAACTTCAAGTGACCTATCCTCTAAAGGTTTAGATGTTGTATAGGTAGAACCAAAAAGCACTGCCTTGATCATTTGCTTAATGGCTGCAGTGATAGCAGTATGCACTTTTTCGGGTATGTAGCTGTTCAGTTTTGTTTGTACGCGTTTAGAAAATCTATTAAAATAAGACGGGCTCTTCAGCATTTGCTTTTGCCAGTCGAGCAACTCCTTCAACGCATAAGTATTATAATCCTGCATACTTAATAACCTCCCGTATCAAATGTAGGCAGTCCCGGCAGTAATCTGTTAATGACGTTAGGCTGAGAATTTATTTCCAGCTTTAAAAAAGCAAATAAGCTTAGCAACTTATCTCACCAATCAGTATTTTCCTTTCCGAAATTCGCACCATGCAAAAAAACATACAGCTATTACTTCTTTGTTTCATCTCTATTGCGTTGAATGCTCAAACGCTTTACTATCCTGATACAGCCTGGCAGGTAAAGACAGCTGCTGAAATGAAAATGGACCAGGGGCTGCTGGACAGTGCAGTAAGATTTGCTATGGCAAATGAGAACAAATACGAAAGAGATCTACGCATTGCCATACTAAGGTCATATGCTAACGAGCCAGACTATAAGATCATAGGTCCTACCAAAGAACGTGGCGGTCCTGCAGGGATGATCATAAAGAATGGATACATCGTAGCGCAGTGGGGTGATGTACATCGAGTGGACATGACGTTCAGTGTTACCAAAAGTTTTCTTTCTACGACAGCAGGCTTAGCGGTGGATGAAGGGCTGATCAAAAATGTAAATGATAAAGTGAGCCGGTATGTGTGGGATAATTCATTTGCAGGTGCACATAATTCTAAGATCACGTGGGAGCATTTACTAAATCAATCGTCTGACTGGAGCGGCACATTATTCGGCTTGCACGACTGGGCTGATCGTCCGCCAAGAGAAGGCGGCATAGATGAATGGAAGAACAGGAAGCTGAATGAGCCCGGCACTTTTTATAAATACAATGATGTGCGGGTGAATCTTCTTGCATATTCTTTACTGCAGGTATGGCGCAAGCCCCTGCCAATGGTACTGAAAGAAAAGATCATGGATCCGATCGGTGCTTCTACCACGTGGAGATGGTACGGATACGAGAACTCGTTTGTGAATGTTGATGGAATGATGATGCAGAGTGTGAGTGGTGGCGGTCATCATGGCGGTGGTCTATTCATCAGCACATCAGACCAGGCAAGGTTTGGCTTACTGTTTTTAAGAAATGGCAAGTGGAAGAATAAACAATTGCTATCACAGAAATGGGTGGAGGCTGCACACAGACCATCGCCTGCAAATAAAGAATATGGTTACCTGTGGTGGATAAACACGAATAAGAGATGGAAAGATGTATCGGCTGATATTTATTATGCTGTTGGAGCAGGCGGTAATTATATAGTGATCGATAAAGAACACGAGTTGCTGGTTGTAGCGAGATGGATGGACGATAGTAAAATGGGTGAGCTGATGCGTTTAATAATTCAATCGATCAATTAATATACTGTCATGAAGTAAAAATATTGAGCAACTACCAAGAAAGATCTATGAACATAATATCTATAGCAAAACCTCATTAAGCTATCGATCATTTACTTATAAATTCTTTAACAAACCGGCAGTAAACGTTTTATAAATTCCTGTCCTCTATACGATACAAGCCAGCACAACTATCGCATAGAACTCTACTCAGAATCTCTTTTTATCACCAACATTTAAAACCAATTTACCGTTATGAAAAGAACACTCAACCTGAGACGGGCATGCTATGCACTCACCGCAACGATCATCACGCTCACATCCTGCCAGAAAGATGTAAGTACAAGTATTAACCCTGAGACTACAGATGCGATCGCTGTAGCATCATCGACAACTGCAGCTGATGGAGACAGTGTTTATTTAACTAATGGCTGCAGTAAACGAGAGAAGAAAGATAGCATTGCGCAATCTGCCTTACCTCCTGACGCAACAAACTATTTAAGCTCCAACTATGCGGGTTACACATTCAATAAAGCGTTTGCAGTTAAAAGCAGTGAAGGAACTATCACAGGTTACATTACAGTGATATTTTATAACGACAAACCTGTTGGATTGAAGTTCGATGCCTCTGGCAACTTTGTGAAAGTACTTGAGCAAAGAGAAAAGCGGGATCTTAACGGACCGGGCTGGCATCATGGCGGAAGATTTGAGGACAGGGGTGGATCATGCAAAGACACACTTGCGTTTAACCAGCTCCCAGCCTCTATCGTTGCTTACATGACCACGAATTATAGTAGTGATACATTAATAAAGGCATTCAGAAACAGGCACGACAGCAGTTACGTGATCCTTTCTAAGAACAATGGCGCATATGCTACCATCTTTACTGCCAACGGAACATTCATTAACAGGATCCAGCTACACAGTAAACAAGGGAATTGTCAACCGGTAGATGAGGCAGCGTTGCCAGGCAATATTGCATCTTACCTGGCAACAACCTATCCTGGCTATGTATTCAAAAAAGCATTTGCTATCAAACAAAGCAATAGCGTTGCAGGGTATGTAGTATTCATAGATGCGAACAGTACAAAGTACGCAGCAGAGTTTGATGCCAGCGGCAATTTTGTTAAAGTAAAAACAATTCGATAGCTGAAGTGATAGCAAAGCCTCAATTGGCTGAGGCTTTGCTTATTATAATAATCATCTTAAACTTAAAACAGACCACACCGTTATTCTTATAGAAACTTTCTACGCTTTATTTTTTATTGCTCACTTAACCAAAGCGTATGAAAGCTTCGTTCACCATCACTACGGGTCTTATTTTCCTTTTAGCAAGTAAATCAGTAAGGTCTCAAACATCCCTGCCTAAATGGGAAGTTGGGATCAACCATTCTTCTTTCTTTTACCAGGGAGATCTTTCTCCATATAAATATGGCGCTACTAAAACTCCGGCGTTTGGTTTTGGCATATTAGTTAACCGTATGCTTAGTAATAAACTGAGTGGAAGAGCTAATTTTTTGATTGGAAAGGTGATGGCCAATGAAAGCCAATATGGACCTGTGTGGAGACAAGAACGAAATTTCAAATTCAACTCTTCCGTAAAAGAGCTTTCAGTTTTATTGCAGTGGAATATCAAAAGTGATAATTATGCAACGAGGCAACGTTTATCCCCCTATGTGTTTGGCGGAATAGCTCTATCCTTTGTGAATGTGCAGAGAGATCACAGCAATTTCAACGCAGAATATTTTGATCCTTCCATTGCAGCAGCCCTTGATGAAGATATCCAACAGCCATTGCCCAAAACCATTTTTGCATTACCCATAGGTATAGGTATCCGTCATTCAATAAATGATAAGCTGTATGTATTCGGAGAAACTTCTCACAGGCTTATGTTCAACGATTACCTTGATGGATTTAGCAAGAGTGGTAACCCTGACAATGCAGATCGATTTTACAATTATTCTGTTGGTGTGATCCTCAGGCTGAATAAGAATGCTTACGGTTGCCCCAGTACTCAATAGCATATTGAGCATTGGCGTAACTGCTACATTGATATTGGTAGTAAGATGTTTAGCAGGCTGTGTCCAATGCTCTAACTAACTTTTCAGGAGGCTCCTACGGAGCCTTTTGTCTTTGGGGCTTTCGTGATTCTAGAAACAGGTTGTTCCTACGGAACTTCATTGGTTTTACATAGTTTATTTATCTACAAATTGTGCCTACGGAACATGTCGCTTTGTACGTAGTGGGTTTACTCACGAATTGCTCCTACGGAACATGTTGTTTTGGGGTTTCGCGATTTAGAAATAGGTTGTTCCTACGGAACATGATTGTGTTGGACGTGGTTGATTTATCTACAAATGTGCCTACGGAACATTGTTTTGGGGTTTCGTGATTCTAGAAACAGGTTGTTGCTACGGAACATGATTGTGCTGGACGTAGTTGGTTTACTTACAAATTGCTCCTTAGCACATGATAGTGTTGGAAGTAGTTGGTTTACCTACAAATTGTTCAAACGGCATAACGCATGAAGTCGACACTATTCTGCCGGATTTTCTCCCGGCAGAATTTTTATCTGCATAACGGTAGAAATGCTATATGCTCTTTGTTTAGCCAGTTCAGCCCTGTCGCCACTAAATAATTCATTGACCGTTTCAGTAAACAACTTCAACCATTGGTTGAAATGCTCAGCATTCAGGGGCGCTACACGGTGCAGGTGTTTGTGAGATAATAAAGGATTACCTGAATAACTGCCTGTATAGAATATCGTATTCTCCCAAAAGTTGTACATCACCGGCAGGTGCCTCTCCCAATTTACTTTAGCGATGTCGTTAAAAATATAACCGATCACCTTATCCGCCTTTACTTTTTCATAGAAGGTGTTTACCAGGAGTTCTATATCATTACGGCCTGTTATATCTTTCTTTTGAGTTGGGGGGGAAGATAAAAGTTGCTGAATCTCTTTCAGCATTTCATCGGTGCAGGTTTCCTGTATCATTGGGAACCATTGTCTTTCCTCTTTACGAATATGTGCTTCTAGTATTCTCCCCAAAAAATCCAGTTCATCAACTGTACTGTTATCGTTCAAAGAAGAAAAGAGCCTTCTTAATTGAATATGATCGGCGAGGATCTCATTATTGAGTTGATCCAATTCTTTAGATGCACCATTGGTTTTTGAAATCACCTGTTCTTCTTCTGAAAAATGTTCTATTATATCATTATGATATTTATCAAAAGCATATTTCAATTTTCCCTCCAGATCTGTTGGCAGATCACGGTATTGCGGCGCATCTTTCTTAAGTAACTGCGCTAACAGTAATGCATGATGATGATCGTGGGATAACGGTATTAAAGAAGGATGACGTTTCATGTTACAGATCTTTTCTATTAAATTTTCGAATAGACAACCACATAGGTATGATTGACCACAACAACAATACAGCAAAAGCCATGATAATACCAGAAGTAGTTCCAAAAAAATCTCTGAATATTGCGCCGGTATAGCCCATTAAAGCTGACACATCCATTTGGAGTAATATCATCACCCGGCTAAGATCGATAGGATTTAGCGTTGTGATGCCCACCATTGCTTTTTCGATTGGATAATCTGCGAATTGAAATAAAAAGAACAAGACCAATCCATCAAACAGAAGTGAGAAATACAACCATAATAAGATGGACTTCCCAATACCTTTTGCTTTGTCTCTCGTACTCACTGATGCTAATATTGCAATAGAAACAAATACGATCGTTAATATCAATCCCATTACCAGCATCATTATCCCGGTAGCGGTTGCTTCATAGAGGAGTATAGGTAGTCCTGCCCCGATGAAAAAGGCAATGGCAAGAGATGCAGCTAAACCAATGAACAAACTAATCCAGATAGATCTTCTTTTTAAAGGTTGGCTTACTAATAGCTCAATAAATTCTGCGCTGTTGTACACGTATATAGTAGAGAACACAATACTCACCAGTGGTACAATGATCAGTATCACATTCAGCAGGCTTAACAGTCCCTTCGCTGAATTATCCTCCAGGTTAAAAACACTCAATGAAAGTGCGAGAAGGAATAAAGTGTATACCAGTACGATCTTATTTCGCAGTATATCTACAATTACATATTTAATGATCTTCTTCATATTATCTTCTTGTCATTACAGAGGCGATCGCCCTGTTCAATTTCATTTCACCTGTTTCAGTTTGCAGTTCATGAATTGTTTTATGAAACCGAAGTTTTCCATCCTGCATATAGATCACCTGTGTGACCAGATCATCCAATTCACTTAAAATGTGGGAGGTAATAAGGACCAGCTTGCCTTTTGATTTCTCCTTAATGATCTTTTCTTTCAATAATTCAGATGCAACAGGATCAAGTCCGGCCGTAGGCTCATCCAGGATCAAAACACCGGGATCGAAAAGGAATGCCAGTGCAGCACTTACTTTCTGGCGGGTACCACCCGACAGTGTTCGCATTCTTTTATTGAACATGGTGTTGAGCTGAAATGTTTCGATCAACTCTTCATCCAATACTTCATTTTTTTTCCGACGAATATCTTTCATCATATCCAGCACCTGGCCAATGGTCATATTGTCGGGATACCGCCCGATCTGAGGCATGTACCCAATGTGACTCCTGTAGCTCCAATCGTGCAGTATATTCTTCCCGTTGAAAGTAATGAAACCACTATCAGGTACCACCATTCCCAGGATAGATTTGATGAGTGTTGTTTTCCCACTGCCATTCGGGCCTATCAAAGCAATGCACTCACCTTTGTTACAATTGACTGAAACATCATCCAGAGCCTTCAGCTTGCCAAACTTCTTATTTACATTCGTTGCGATGATCATAGGGGTAGTGGTTTCATTCGTGGAAATTCGTCTTTCAGATTTTCAGGTGTGATGCTTGGTAGTACTTTTTCTGTTTTGTCGAGCAATGATGTTATAAAGCTTCGGAATAAGATCATTGCAGGTGGATTCTGTTCAACGATCATGGAATACATACTTACAGGGCGATAGGGGACATCCCCTATTTTATCCTTATTGAGATCGTATCCTTCATATTTATCCCAATAGTTACCATTGAATTTATTTAACACTACACTTCCATTGGTTGCTACATCAAAAGTGTTAGAGATAAAATTGCACTGCTCAACATTTAAGTCCATACAATTGGCCTGCATCTTCATTCCCCACCCATTACCCCTGAACACATTTTTCTTAATCTCTATTCTGCTGGCAGCTTCCATGTATATGCCACTTGTGTTTCGTTCAAAGTAATTTCCGTCTATGTAGCTGTCACGAATTTCTTTCAACAGTAACCCATACGCTGCATCACCCCAGTTGTCGCTGAAAAAATTACGTATCATGGTTACGTTGTATGAATACATTACTGCAACACCTGCTCCGTTGTTCTTGAAGACATTACTTACGTAACTGTCTTTATTGCTGAACATGAAGTGCAATCCGTAACGGATATTTTGCTGAGAGTTGTTTCGCCAGATAATAGAGTTGGTGACGAACTCGAAGTAGATGCCATCACGGTGGCCACGAATATTATTAGCAATGATCTTCATGCTGTCACTTTTCCAACAATGAATGCCATTGCCACTTTGCTGCTCTACCTTTCCATAAGCAGTGATATTATTTTTCTCAATGAGACAATTGTTGGATTGGAGTGAGTAAATGCCCCAAACTGTGTTATCCAAAATATTATTGCGGATAATGGCTTTGTATACACCCCATAG
The DNA here is from genome assembly GCA_023429825.1 of Bacteroidota bacterium. Classification (GTDB taxonomy): domain Bacteria; phylum Bacteroidota; class Bacteroidia; order Chitinophagales; family Chitinophagaceae; genus JAEZDC01. Next base: position 18,679 of record JAEZDC010000033.1, read on the forward strand.
TTTGATGCCCGCCATGTCTTCTGTTGCCGTACTACCTGTGTTGATTATTTTAAAACCTTCCAGAGAAACACGATCAACTTTTATCGTTATGGCCTCAAACTTTCCCTGACCGTCTATAACCGGATAACCGATACCTTTTAAATAGACTCTTTTGCTAATGATGATATTACCTTCTTTGTATACACCGCCATAAACGAGAATGCTATCGTCGTCCACAGCAATATTAATAGCTGCAGTAATCGAAGAATAGGAATGCCCCTTACCTACCTCCAGGGTTCTCGCCACTGCAGGAAATGAAAGCAGGATGTGTAATATGATGATGGCGTATCTCATTTGATCAAATCATTCCAGGAAATCTCTTTGCCTTTGAACTGAGCTGAAACTTTTTGAAAGCTCTCTTTACTGCTGAATGCGGCTACATTCCCATTCATCGGGCTTTTTAATTCTTCACTGCTATACAGTAGTGCAGTATTAGCATCGATAAGGATACTACTATTGAATTCGATAATATAGGTTTTACCGATCTCGCTTTCTGCAATTGCCTTTGACTTTATAAATGCAATAAGGCAGTGTGTGTCATCAAACTTGTAAGCCTTTCCCTTACCTGTCACTAATTCTGCTCCATATCTTTTATCACTGATGGTCATTTTACAGGAATGGCAATTATCCCGGCCAAAGTTGATGGGCTGTGGTTCAGTAGAACAAGAACCAAATGCTACAACAACAAATGCTGCAATAACAGGTTTAACGGGTGCATTAGATCTTTTCCGCTTTTTCTGCTTTCTTAATTCGATGACCGCAAAAGCGAGCGATATAAAACCTACTCCTAAAAATATCCATCCACCCGTTGCTGGAATAGAGTACGCACTAAAGTTGAGCAATTGCTTATAGCCTATCAATGGTGGCTGGTAAGCCATGCCGGGAACTTTGATCGCGGCGTTAGGATCTAAGTTGTGGCCGTAATCGTATTCCCATTTATAAAAATCGATCATTGAAACAATTCCAAACAAAATGTATAATGCCACTAAAGCATACATCAATTTTCTCTTTCCAATAGCAGCAACAATTAAGAATAATGCAGCAAACACTCCAATGATATAGGGCAATATTTTGAATTCAAAAAAATCTTCTGTGTGTAAGGTCTTCATCCCGATATAGTGGTTGAGACCATTAATAATATCTACGTTACCACCTAAGCCATGCGGGTAAATGATGAGTACTAATCCTTCAGGATATTGAGGTGCCACGAGGTCTATCGACCATAGTGGTACGAAAAGCACAGCGATCAAGCCCAATCCACAAAGAGCGAAGATGATCCTTGTTGTTTTTTCTAACCTGTTGTTCATTGTTTCGTCTTTAGCTGTTAACAATAATCGCCGTTGATAAAAAGTTAAGGGTTGAAAAGAAGCTGAAGCGTCATGCTTAAGACTCGATAAATGCGACACAACGAAGTTTAGTGCAGCGCTTCAGCTTAGTTCATAATCATTTCTTTGCCGGAGGCAACAATACTGCATCAATCACATGTACGATTCCATTAGATGCAGGGATTGAAGCCACAATAGTTGCAGATCCATTCAAGATGATCTTTCCATCTTTCACACTCACTGTTATATTATCCCCGTTTACCATGCCGAGGCTTTGTCCATCGGTAAAATACTCAGGCTTTAAAGCAGAAGTGGTTACATGGTATTGAAGAATATTTTGCAGATCAGCCTTCTTTTCATCAGTCATCAATGCATCTAAAGTTTCCCTGGGCACTTTATCAAAAGCTGCATTCGTTGGAGCGAACACTGTGAAAGGCCCTGCATTAGATAAAGATGTTACTAATTCTGCCTGCTTAACTGCAGCTACTAATGTTGTATGATCTTTTGAACCTACTGCAACTTTCACGACATCTTTTTGTGAATCATCATCAGCTACAGCTTCCTGTCCGCCTGCTGTTGCTGTATTATCCGTTGATGACGTAGCAGTTTCTTCACCTGTATTGCATGAGATAAGTCCAGCAACACATACGGTGATAAATAATTTGAATAGCTTTTTCATATGGGAGAAGTTTAAGGGGTTAAAAAAGTACCCGGCATAAAACCAACTGCTGCGAAAGCCGGGTACTATGTACAATGAAAACTCTTATTTCTTCGTGGCACTATCAGCTTTAGGAATGTTTGTTCCTGTGCTGAATGTTAGCGGCACATTGCTTCCGGCAGGTGACACTCTTACGTAACCCTGCATTTCCTGGTGCAATGCAGAGCAGAAGTCTGTACAATAAATCGGGAAGATTCCCACTCTGTCAGGCTTCCACAACAAGGTTTGTGTTTCACCCGGCATGATGAGTATTTCAGCATTGTTGGCCCCTTTCACAGCGAAACCGTGTGGCACATCCCAATCCTGTTCAAGGTTAGTAACATGGAAGTATACTTCATCACCCAACCTTACTCCTTCAATGTTATCAGGTGTAAAGTGCGAACGGATAGAAGTCATGTACACATGTACTTTGTTTCCTTGTCTTACCACTTTTGCTTCCTTCTCTCCTTTTGTTACATAAGGGTGCTTGTTCTCATCTATCTTGTAAAATTTCACACTGTTCTTACTGATCAACTCTGCCGGAATCGCTTCTGCATAGTGTGGCTCACCTGTTGTTGGGAAGTCGAGGATCAGTTTCATCTTATCACCGCTGATATCATACAACTGTGCACTCTGTGTAAGTTCAGGGCCTGTTGGTAAGTAACGATCTTTAGTGATCTTATTATAAGCGATCACATATTTTCCATGAGGCTTAGCTGTCGGGCCACCCGGCACACTTAAGTGACCTATGGAATAATAGGTAGGCACTCTATCCAATACTTTCAGATCTTTCACACTCCACTTAACGATCTCTGACGAAACAAAGAATGATGTATACGCATTTCCATTACCATCAAATTCAGTATGCAAAGGCCCTAAGCCCGGCTTCTGTACTTCACCATGTAAAACGGCATCATACTTCAATACAGGAATACCATCATAGCTGCCATCGAAAGTTTTGTTAGCGATCGCCTGTTGCATTTTAGTAAACGAGAATACAGGAATGATCGCCGCAAGCTTACCACTACCTACAATGTATTCGCCAGTTGGATCTGTATCACAACCGTGTGGTGATTTAGGGCAAGGCATCATATACACCATATCAGGACATTCTTTCGGATCAAGCACTAACACTTCTGTCTTCATAGTAGAAGTAGCTGTATGCGTTGCATGATCTAACACGTTATGTGCGTACTTCACAGCCACTTTTTTTCCTTTACCGCTTCTTGCATACTCCTGGGCTTTTTTCCAGTTAATGGCCATGATGAAATCTTTGTCTTTAGCACTTGCATTCACCTCAAGTAAAGTATTTGCCTGCTCGCTGTTATAGCAGCTAAAGAAAAACCAGTCTTTCGATTTTCCTTTACCCGCACGTGCAAGGTCGAAGTTCACTCCCGGCAATTTTATCTGGAAGTCAATATTCATTCTTCCGCTGTTCTTATCAACACCGATAAAACTCAACGTCCCTTTAAAGTTTTGCTTGTAGGTATTGATAGGCACATCACCATTCATGTCATCAGTAGGAACGCTGAAACGAGTACCTGCCACTACATACTCTGTACTTTCTGTAATGAAAGGAGAAGAGTGGTTACCGGCACTATTGGGAATTTCGATGATCTCTTCTGTACGGAAAGTTGATAAACTCACACGTGCAATTCTGGGTGTATTGTTACCATTACCGAAAGCCCACCGTCCATCGTGCTGGCCATTTGTTACAGACAATGCGATGTGGTGAAGATCATCCCAGGGCACATAACCATGAGATGTGTTAAGCATTGGTTTTGTTTCTTCGCTGTAGCCATATCCGTTCTCCGCAAATTGCGAGAACACCGGGATAATGCGGAATAAACGTCCTGATGGTAATCCATAGACTGCCATCTGCCCGTTAAACCCACCAGAGACAATGTTATAAAATTCGTCGTGTTTGCCCGGGGCTACATAAGCTTTAGCTGCAGCATCTCCGCTAACGGCGCTGCCTGCATTCTTTGGTTTACATGCGTTCATGCTCACCAGCAAACCAAAGATCGCAATGGTTAAAATCTGTGTTGTTCTTTTCATATTGAAATTATTGAAGGGGTATGATTATGTTACGAGCAACTGCAATTCTATTAAGCTTCTGTTGCGTCGCACATTTGTACTTTCAGATCGTCTATCATCAAGTCAACGTTCATTCAGCCAATTGGCTATTGACTCTTATATGCTATTCACTTAACGCCGTCGTTCTTTCTCATGAACTCATATACATTCCTTGCATCGTCATCACTTAAATTCTGATTAGGCATTCTCACAAGGCATATCTCCAACTGAGCTTGAGCTTCGGGATCTTTTGCAAGCATTTCTTCAGTATTGGTTACAAAGTTCATGATCCATTCTGCTGTTCTTCTTTGAGTGACACCTGCCCAGCCCGGGCCCACTAACTTTTCATCAGAAAGTTTATGACAGCTAGCGCACTTTACATCGTATACCTTGATACCGGCTTCTGCTTTAGCAGCATCTAACTGAGGACTTACTTCTACATTTGTGAATTTTCCTACACCACGCTTGGCATCATAACCAGGATCGCCACCACCGGGCTTATTGGAGTTATCAGTAGCTGCAGTTTCGCCGGAAGCGTTGGCAGGCTTGTCTTCTTTGTTTTCGCCACCACATGCATAGATGAAAACAGCTAAAGCGCTAAGGACTAAGAGTTTTTTCATGTTGAGAATTTTAAGTTTTTAACTCAACAAAGGTTATTCCGCATTAAACAAAGCCTTATGCGTTAAATCATAAAGCTCATTTTTAAGCATATGATTTTCGTCAGTTTTTTTACTGTTGTGCATCATTTCGTTAGTCTTTACCTACTGCTAGTTTTGATTTCCATTTCACACATCATGATTGATATAGATCTAATGCTAGCATGCGGAGCCAATTACAAAAAGGTTCGAAAGGGTGAGACCATTTTTACAGAGGGTACGCAGGCATCTTTCTATCATCAACTCGTGGAAGGAAGAGTGAGGTGGGTGAATGTTGATGATAACGGTAAAGAATTTATCCAACATCTCATAGAGCCTGGCGAATGCTTTGGTGAAATGCCAATGTTTGATAACGAGCCTTATGCGGCCACTTCCATAGCTGATGAAGACAGCCTGGTTCTTCGTCTGCAAAAAAATACTTTTTTACACATCTTAAAAGATCATCCTGAGATCAACTTTGAATTCAGCAAATTGCTTTCTCAACGCTTACGTTTTAAATTCATGTTGGTTAATGAACTGGCTACCTGCTCTCCTGCTCACAGGATCATTACGCTATTCAATTATCTTAAGCAGAATAAGATGAACATTTGCCCGAAGTGCAATAAGATATTGCTTACACGCCAGCAATTAGCCAATATGACCGGCTTACGTGTAGAGACAGTCATCAGAACCATCAAGTATATGGAAGAACAAAAGCTGGTAACTATTCAAAAAGGCAAAGTGTATTTTTCAAAGTGATTCCAATCATAATACTATTTTCGCTATAGCACTTCATTTGCGAAAATTTCCAAGCATGGATAAAGCATTATATCGCTGGATAAGAATCTCCCTGTGTAATTTACTTATTGTTTCCCTGCTTGGTGTGATCATGCGATATAAGATCGCCTACACATTTCCATTCCTTCAACAGAAGTTTTTAATGCATGCACATTCCCATTTTGCATTTGCAGGATGGATCAGCCAGGCTTTGATGGCTTTGATGGTTGCTTACCTGTACAGGCAAAATAGTAATGCATTTAAAGAATACAGGATCGTATTATATGCGAACATGATCACTGCTTATGGAATGTTATTCGCTTTTCCTCTGCAGGGTTATGGAGCAGTATCCATTACTTTTTCCACGCTAAATATTTTAACAGCTTACTGGTTTGCAGTTAAATATTGGAGAAGTTTGCGACATCTCCCTTCGGCCAATTCCCATTCGTGGTTCAAGGCTTCATTGCTATTCAATATCATTTCTTCGTTGGGTGCATTTGCATTGGCTTATATGATGGCGACTAAGAACCTGCACCAGAACTGGTACCTCGCCGCGGTATATTTCTTTCTGCATTTTCAATACAATGGATGGTTCTTCTTTTCATGCATGGGATTGCTTTCGGATAAAATTGAGCGTGCAGGAATAGAAATGCAATTCATGAATAAAGTATTCTGGTTATTTGCGGTGGCATGTATACCTGCTTATTTCCTATCTGCGCTATGGCTGCCCATACCAATGATCATTTATATCCTGGTGGTTATTTCTGCAGTAGTGCAAATGATCGCAGGTTTTATATTGTTCATTAATATCCGAAAACACTCAAATAAGTTTGCAACTAATTCTACTTCATTAGGAAATTGGCTGATGAGCCTTGCAAGTGCAGCACTGGTAATAAAACTTCTGCTACAACTGGGTTCAACGATTCCTTCTCTCAGTGATCTTGCCTTTGGCTTTCGACCTATTGTAATCGGGTATCTTCACCTGGTATTATTAGCGGTGATCAGCTTGTTCATTGTCGGGTATATCTCTTCTCAACGGTTTATTGCATTGAACAAAATCGTTGTACGATCCATCAATATTTTTACCGGTGGGATTGTACTTAATCAAATTCTTTTGATGATACAAGGCATCGCAGCCATGAGTTACGAAGGCATACCGCATATGGATCGATATCTTCTTACGGCCGGTGTAATAATGTTTTTAAGCTTATTATTTTTAAATATCGGGTTGATTAAAAAAAATAATTAATCAATTTTTCGTTCGCTCTTGTTCATCACCTCTCTTTGTTGGTAGTGTCAGGCACAATCGTAGAATCATTCACTAATGTCATTGAATCGGGAATCGCGTCGGATACCGGTTGGGTCTCTGTAGGATCCTTCATTTCTGCCTCATCTTCTTTGTGAGTATTATCGCAGGCCACAACAGCAGCAGCCATAAATAGTAATACAAGAATTTTCTTCATATTATTCTTTACACAATATTTTCAAAATATCTGCCAGCCCAAGCAGCACTCGATGGCTTTATGACGAGCCTCATAATATTTTTTCAACAGCATTTTAGTTTTGCAAGATGATAACCACAGAGTCAGTAATACAGCAGTTGAAGACGATCTACGACCCGGAGATACCGGTAAATATTTATGACTTAGGTCTCATCTATAATGTTGAGATAAAAGACGATACAGTATTCATCCTAATGACATTAACGACGGCCACTTGCCCTGCGGCTGCTTTCATGCCGGAAGAGGTTAAGAATGTATTATATGAATTAGGAGGAATTGCGCACGTGATTGTTGATGTAGTTTATGAACCTAAATGGAGCAGGAATTTAATGAGTGATGAAGCCCGGCAAGAACTAGGCTTTAATTGATCGTCGCTTTCTGTTTAATAATTCTGATCTCACAATCATAGCAATCGTCAAGAAAAATAAGATAATCACTATGCCATTAGTAAACCCTGCCCATTTTCTTATTTCAACCTCAATAAGAATATCTGCGATAATACGAATGACCAATGAGATTTGCAGTAACGCAAACCATACATACAATATAGGCCTGTAGATTTTCAAAGGAAGTTTAGCAATAGCTGGTAAAATAATAGGCGCATGCGAAAAGATCATGGAAAATACAAAGCCGATAAAAAAGCTATGCAGCACTGCATCATAACCAAAGGCAAAAAGATGCTCAGTTAATACCAGGATAGAAGTGATCAATAACCAGGCATAACCTATGATCAATAATAATCCTGAATAGCGATGCTGTCCTTTACTCCTGATAGATTTAAAAGCCATATCATATTTAAGCAACCACAATGCGACCCCCGAGGTAGCTATAGCATAAGCTAAATTACCATCGCTATGAAAAGGAATGAAAGAAGAAATCACTATGAAAGACAGTGCAATTATTAGTAACGCCTGCCTGGTTCGGTTTACAGGAAGGAACCTACTCAGCTCAAGTCTTTCTGCAACAATAGTGAACAATAGGAAATTCATCCACCAGGTAACAGCTGCAGGATAGAGGTGTGTTTTTTGCAAAATCACATTTCCTGTTAGTAAACAAAAGGCGCCTGTAAAAAAAACATAGTAATACAGCTCTTTATATTGACTGATGAAGTAAGCGCACATGACCAAAAACCCAAAACTGCAGGCAATAGTGATGCTTTGAGCAATGAATGAATAACCTGTTATAAGTGCAGCAATACTCAAAGAATTTACGAACGGTAACAATAATACCAGTTTATTTTTGAAAGTCACAGCCCTTTCTAAAAAGATCAGCGAAGCTAAAAAGCCGTTGATCATTAAAGTACCATGCTGTGCCGCTACATTACTTACCGGCAAGCTAAATCCAATCCTTATCCATCCGCTCCATATTGCGGTGAGTAGCATGATAACGATCAGTGGCAATACAAGTATAGCTTTACTCATTCTTTATCAATAATAAAAAGAATGCCCGTTGCCGGGCACTCACTCGAATCATAGGGTAGATCGTATATCTTTTTCCAAAGCCAAAGCTTTAGGAAAGAGAATATTATTTTCTAAATGTATATGCTGGTGCAAGTCTTCATCCAGATCTTTTAGCTTTTTCATCATAAACTGGTAGCTATTACATGCGTATGCAGGAGCACTATAATTATTGGTAAGATGTTGCATTTCAGCAAGCAATTCTCCCGCAGCTTCATGATCGCTTTCCATTATTTGCACAGGTTCTGTAACGGATGGAAACTGATTCAGAACTGAAGCATCACCAGTTCTTTTCGCCTGCGCCACTGCTTTGATGAAAGGAAATAAAACTCTTTCTTCTTTCAGAAAATGTGCATTTAGCTCTTGTCTTAAAGTTCTATATAACTCTCTTAAACGCAATAAGCTGTTATCATTATCTCCATGATGATCAGCGACTTTTTCTACCAGCCCGCTAATAGCAGGTTCTTCTGTGTAGTACCATTTATGGTGCTGGTTATAAATATAATCTGCGAGGAAATCTGCATCCCAACTATTATAATTGAATGCAGGTGCTGCAGATGTTCTTATTGTATTTTCTAGTTCCGCTTCTACTGTCGCTACATTTAAACCTTTTTCTTCACACACTTCTTTTAAACTTTTCTTTCCCCCGCAGCAGAAATCAATTCCATATTTCTTAAACACTTCTGCTTTGCGAATATCTTTTGCAGCAATTTCACCAACTGTTTCTCCCTCATTGAAATTTATTTTCCTGATCTCCACTCTCCACCATTCCGGACCTTTTTCTAAATATGTCCATGAAAATATATTGCCTCTTTCTCCAATCAGTTGATAATATAGTGGTTTAGGATCGTGATCGTTTAAGATTCTAAAGCCATCACCTGGCTGTAATTCGTCAAAGTGCTGAAAAATGGTTGGATGTTTTAAGCGGGGTTGTATCAAAGTTACATTGAGCTCAAAAATCTCCGGGGATAATGTTTCCGTCATCATATTATGTTCTTTGAAAACAAAACTATTCGTAGAGAATTTGAGATTTTATGATTGAACTCAGAAAACAAAAAACAGAGTGCAGAGGAGAAGTTTATTCCTTTAATCGAAAATATCAATAGCGTACATCTTTATCAATCTCCAGGTCAATATGGCAATCATTACATCTGTCGACAAGAAGGATATAATTTTTTCGAGCAAATGCAGTGTCATTATTCTTAAAAGCGGTATGCAAGCCATCCACTGGCTTATCCAAATACTTATCCTTGTAATAAGAAAAAGGTCTTTTCAGTTTGTGATGCTCTGTTATGGTTGCTGATACAGTTGTGAGTATACTGTCAATTCCATGCAATAACCATTCGGAATCTTTCAACTGATGTGCATCTATATTATCACCGAGATTTTCCTGGTATATCTTCAGATCCATCATCGACTGTTCAAGATCTTTCATGTTCTTTACCGGCTCCTCCTGCCTGCATGCCAAGAGTAGCATTAAGAATGATATGAAGCTGATGCACCTCATAGCAAAAAACTATAATAGTAATGCAGCTAAAATGTAGTCAGCAAAAAGAATCAGTATGCAACTGATCACAACAGCGCTCGTACTTGCCCTGCCGATCTCGAGTGCACCACCTTTTACATGATAACCGAAATAAGCAGGAATGCTACTGATGATAAATGCAAATGTGTATGCCTTACTTAACGCAAAGAAGACGTTGTATGGAGTAAAATTTTGACGAAGACCCAGATCAAAAATATCAGTCGCGATGATACCGCTCAGGTTACCAGCCATTCTTCCACCCCAGATACCAAGTACGGCACTCAGTGTGATGAGACATGGTATCATCAACAACGCAGCAATTATTTTAGGAAATACGAGGTAAGTTTTTGTATTGATACCCATGATCTCCAACGCATCTATCTGTTCTGTTGTTCGCATGTTACCTAATTCGCTGGCGATCTTGCTGCCTACTACTCCGGCCAATACAATACTTACAACGGTTGGAGAAAGCTCCAGTATCATACTGTCTCTAACGATCTGTGCGATGGTTGATTTCGGAACGAGCGGTGTTACCAACTGGTAGGCTGTCTGCACCGTGGTCACCGCACCCAGAAAGAGTGAAATTATTACAACAATGGGTAGTGCACCGATACCGATCTCCACACATTGGTGCATAAACTCTTTCCAATACATCTTGCTGTTCTCAGGCCTTTTAAACATAGCCTTGAGCATGAGTAAATATCTTCCGAAGTGTGTGAAAAATTGCCCCATCGTTAATTATCTGACTAATGTTTTTTCTTTTTCAACCGTTTCCACCAAGGTGAACGTTGCACAAGTTCTTCCGTATTGATCTTGCTTTTTATCTGTGCATCCACTACTGCAATGTTAGCCACATTGATGATACTTCTTACACTGCTTCCCAACTGCAACACATGAACCGGCTTTTTCATTCCAAGCAAAATCGGGCCAATCAAATCAGCACCACCAATTTCACGCAAAAGGTTGTACGCAATATTACCTGCTGCAAGATTCGGAAATATCAACACATTTACCTGTGCATCCACCAAGTCGCTGAAAGGGTAGTTATCTCTCAATATCTCCTGGTTAAAAGCTAAACTCGCCTGCATTTCTCCATCAACGATCAATGAAGGATTTCTTTGCTTCAGTATCCTTGTTGCTTCCGCTACCATTTTTGCTTCAGGAGAATCATTGCTTCCGAAATTGCTATAACTGAGCATTGCAATTCTTGGAGTGATGTTGAAATAACGCACTTCTTTCGCAACCAGCATTGCAATATCAGCTAACTCTTCTGCCGTCGGATTAAAATTAACCGTTGTATCCGCTAGAAAGATAGGACCTCTTTTCGTTAATGCCAGGTACATGCCGGCGATCTTCTTAACACCTTCTTCCATGCCGATGATGTGTAGGGCCGGCCTTATTGCTTCAGCATAATTTCTTGTAAGACCAGAGATCATTGCATCTGCATCACCCGTTTCAACCATCATTGCACCGAAATGGTTCCGGTCCTTCATGATCTTTTTACTTTCGTAATAGTTGAATCCTTTCCGTTGACGCTTTGTGAAGAAAATCTCACCATACACATTCCGCTTCTCCTCCATCTCATCATTTCGAGGATCAATGATCGGCAGCTCAGTAATATCTATGTTGTTTTGTTCAGCGATCTGTTTGATCTTCTTCTCATCTCCTAATAAGATCGGGTAAGCAATCCCTTCATCATATACGATGCTTGCAGCTTTTAATATCTTTTGATTATCTGCATCTGCAAACACCAGGCGCTTAGGATCTTTTCTAGCCTTTGTATTTAAAGCCCTGATGATCTGGTTATCTAATCCTAATCTTTTATTCAACGATACCTCGTAAGCATCCCAGTTGATTATTGGATGTTGCGCTACCCCACTTTCCATAGCAGCCTTCGCAACTGCAGGGGCCACTGTTGATAAGAGTCGTGGATCCACCGGTTTAGGAATAATATACTCGGGACCAAAGCTCATGCTCTTCTGATTATACGCCATGTTCACGATATCAGGCACCGGTGTTTTAGCAAGTTCGGCTAATGCCTTCACTGCGGCCAGCTTCATCGCTTCATTGATCTGCGTAGCTCTTACATCCAGTGCTCCCCTGAAGATGTAAGGAAATCCCAATACGTTATTTACCTGGTTAGGATAATCACTGCGGCCCGTGGCCATGATCACATCTTTCCTTGCTGCTGTAGCTGCCTCATAGGTGATCTCGGGATCGGGGTTCGCCATAGCAAAAACAATAGGGTTCTTAGCCATGCTTTTGATCATCTCTGATGTAATGACATTTCCCACGCTCAATCCTATAAACACATCCGCATCTTTCATTGCATCCGCTAAACTGCAGTCGGCATTTCGTGTGTTGGCAAATTTTTTCTTTTGCTCATCCATATCAGTTCTGCCTGAGTGCAAAACACCTTTTCTATCAAACATGGTAAAGTTGCTGTGCTTCGCTCCCAACGCTTCATATAACAATACACAAGCCATCGCCGCAGCGCCGGCGCCATTCACAACAAACTTGACTTTATCTATTTTTTTCTTTTGAAGTTCCAGTGCATTCAGCAATGCAGCTGCAGAGATGATGGCGGTACCATGTTGGTCATCATGCATCACCGGTATCTTGCAAATCTCTTTCAGTTTTTGTTCTATGTAAAAACACTCCGGCGACTTAATGTCCTCTAAATTTATTCCACCAAATGTTGGTTCTAATGCTTTTACTATCTCAACAAATTTCTGCGGATCTTTCTCATTGATCTCGATGTCAAACACATCTATGTCGGCAAATATTTTGAACAACACTCCCTTACCTTCCATTACAGGCTTGCTTGCCTCAGGACCTATATCTCCCAATCCAAGCACGGCCGTACCATTACTAATCACCGCCACCAGGTTTCCTTTCGCAGTGTATTTATAAACATCTTCAGGGTTGGCCGCTATCTCTTTACAAGGTTCAGCCACACCCGGACTATATGCTAATGAAAGATCTCTTTGTGTTTTCGCTTCTTTGGTTGGGATCACTTCTATTTTACCCGGACGTCCACTGGCGTGATACTCCAACGCCTGTTCTTTTCTTAATACTTGTTGTTTACTCATATCTTTTTTATTGAGTCACCTGCACCGCTATGATCAGCACCTGTTGCGTCGCACACTTGTACTGGTGATTCTCTATTGTGCAACGGCATTGCCGACAGGTGGCAAACTTACAAAAGCAAAAATTAATGAGTAATGATATTAAGCGGAAACGGAAAAAGCTACCGTGGTGCCCTTACCTGCCTCAGTAGAAATATTAAATTCTTCGCCCATTCTTTTCACCAGCTCTTTGCTGAACAATAAACCCAAACCGGTTCCTTTTTCATTTAACGTTCCTCGAGTAGAAACAAACTGGTTGGCCTTGATACTCCTTAAAATATTTTCATCGATCCCTACACCTTCATCTCTTACCTGTACCATTAACTTCTTGCCAAGATCCGCTTCTTCTACAAATACATTCTTTCCGGGAGGGGTAAATTTTATAGCGTTGGATAAAACATTGCGAAGTACGGTATTCAATATCTCTTTATCAGAATTGATCATCCGGTTAGGCTGAATACTATTGATGACCTTGATTCCTTTAATATTACTTGTTTGCTGGTAAAGCAAGATTATTTCATCAACATGTTTATTTAGATCGATTACTTCTTTCTTCACCTGTATTCCCTGCATCTGGTTGCGTGCCCATTGGAGCGTATTATCCAGCATACCCATCAAATGATATATATCCATCTCCAGCATTGCTGTGAGCCTGGAGAACTCTTCTTTATTTAAAATATTCTGCCTTGTAAGTGTAATAGTGTTTTTTAAAGATGCAAGCGGCGATCTTACATCATGAGCAATCATTGAAATGAGTTTATCTTTTACACCACCCATCACCTGGAGATCACCATTTTGCCTATCGGTTTCGGCCTGGAGTTTCCTGATCTTTCCCAGTGACACTTTCTTGTGTTTATATAATATCCCCAGCCATATGATACCAATTGCCACAATGATACCTGCTACCAGTAAACTGATTATCTTTTCCCTGTTTCTTTCATTTTGCTCCTTTAAAAGACGGTTTTCCTCTTCCTTTTTAGCTACCTCAAATTCTATGATCAATCGCTGGGCTGCTTTTAATCTCTTGTTCTGCTCGCGTTCTTTATATACCTGGTTGTATTCGCGTTGATGCTCAAAAGCAGATTGAAAATTGCCTAGCGCAGAATCAACAGAACTCATGTATGTTAAACAGTTCAACAAAAGCGTACGGTCTCCATTTTTCTTGAATACCTTATACGATTCTTCGAAAATATTCTCAGCAGCTTTTAAATTCTTCTTGCCTAAATATACTGTACCCAGACCAAGCTTGCTTCGTTCATAATCTACTTCGGCAACGTCATCTTCTTTGTAAAGCTCCATTGATTTATAAAAGCATTTTTCCGCTTGGTTATATTTTCCAATCGTTACAAAAATCTCTCCCTTGATCTGGTAAACTTCAGCGCTTTGATATGGTTCTTCCCAGGTGGTAAACATAACCAGGGCCGTATCTAACCTCACGAGTGCTTCATCATAACGCTTTTGCTTTATGTACACCTTAGCAAGATCAACATCAGCTGTACCGGTTCTATCAAGCTCTCCATATTTCAAGAATATGCTTCTTGCATTCTTTATGAATACTTCCGCCTTATCATAATTCTGTAGTCCATAATAAACACTTCCCACACCGTGATAGGAATACGCTTTTATACTGTCATTTCCCAACTTTTCTGCAATCTCCATTGACTTCAAGCTATAGGTAAGCGCCTTATCCCATTCTTCCTCTACTTCATATAAATATTCAAGGCCGTCGTATACGTCCTGGAGCAGGTAATCATTATTAATCTTTTTGGCTATTTCAATTGCTCCTACATATACTTGTAAAGCTTCGGTTGTTTTCAGCATCCACACATAAATACTACCTAACCGGGAAAGTGTTTTACTTACCAAAGATTCATCGCCCAGCCGCTCAGCCATGGAGATTGCTGACAAAGCTGTTTCTTCAGCCTTTTTAAGATTAATGGATTGATAAAGTGTGGCGACATAAGAAAGGGTGGCCGCCTTAACCGAGTCATCTCCCGGTGTGCTTACAATAATTCGATTGCAGCTATCGATCTCTTTTGTTTGAGAAAAGGACACAAAAGAAGTACTAATAAATAAGACAATATAAACAAATCTCATCAGGGGTAATGTTTAGCCATGCCGGCTCATTAGTAACCGTTGGAATTCCAGAAAGTTATCTCGTCACTCTTCGCCTGTAAAATCCTCGAGGTCTCTTCTTTGCTTTTTCGTAGGCCTTCCCACTTTACTAAGACGTTTCCCTGTGTGAAAGGATGCAGCCTGGAATTTAAAAATATCTACATCTTCCTGTGGAGTTATATCAAGATAATATTTAATAGCTTCTGTATACTGAACCCTGTTATGTAAAAGCCCGGTTACTTTAACCACCCATTTCCTGGCTTCAGTTTTTACCTCATATTCATCCCCGATACTTACTGTTTTGGACGCTTTAACAGAAGATCCGTTCATCCTTACCTTGCCTTTATCGCAGGCCTCAGCTGCCAAGGTTCTTGTTTTGAAGAGCCTGATCGCCCATAGGTATTTATCTACTCTTAGTTTGTCTTTTACCGATGTCATTTCTTATAGCTTTCTAACTCACTCCTTCAACGTCTTCTATTCTTTCATCTTCCACATTGGCCAGCATTCTCTGGCTCATACGACGTAAAGGATTTTTTCTCGCATCGGCATAGCCAGCTCTTCTGCGCAAAATATCAATACACTCAAACGTTGCGGCCACGAATGATGTAGCATCAGCTTTGGCTTTTCCGGCAATATCGAATGCCGTTCCATGATCGGGGCTTGTTCGTATAGCTGGCAACCCTGCAGTGTAGTTAACACCTTCTCCTGCAGCCAGGGATTTAAAAGGGATCAATCCCTGGTCGTGATACATGGCCAGCACAGCATCAAAAGCTTCATATTGTCCCCGTGCAAAAAATGCATCAGCGCTATACGGACCAAATACCATCATCGTATGCTTCGCTTCTTTTACTGCAGGAGCAATGATGCTCTGCTCTTCATTTCCTATCAAACCATCATCACCTGCATGAGGATTCAATCCCAGCACAGCGATCTTTGGTTTATCTACTCCAAAATCTTTTTGCAGGCTTTGATGCATGATCTTGAGTTTGGCAACTATATTCTCTTTCGTGATATGTTCAGCCACCTTGCTCACCGGTACATGCTCGGTCAATAAACCTATCCGCATATTATCTGCAACCATCAGCATTACTACGTCTTTTGCATCAAACATTGCTTTCAGGTAAGGTGTGTGCCCGCTATAATTGAATTCAGTACTCTGAATATTTTTTTTATGTATGGGTGCAGTAACCAGACCTTGTATATGCCCTTCTTTTAAAGCCTGCACCGCCTGTTTCAAGGCGATCAATGCATACTTTCCGCCTGTATCGTTTAATTGACCTGGTGTGATCTGCACTTCTTCCTCCCAACAATTCACCACGTTCACCTGTTTGAAATTGATCTTCGAAGCTTCTTTAGTACTGTTATAATTAAAATTTATTTCAGGCAAGGCTTTCCGATAGAAGTTGATGCTCTTATTGCTTGCAAACACAACCGGCGTACAAAAATCAAGAATGCGATGGTCGCCGAGTGTTTTGATCACCAGTTCAAGTCCGATACCATTCAGATCGCCACATGTAAATCCGATCACAGGTCTCTGCTGTTCGTTCATATCAAGCATTTTAAGGTTGTAAATGTAATAAAACGAGGCTTATGATGGGCGAAGCGCCGCACTACGTTCATCATTCAGAACGATGTGAAGCAAAGTAATTGCACATTTGCCCGTCTGACCAATTGAACATTACTTTGCCTTGTGCAATACACGCTAAAAAAATCACTCGGACAGCATTTTCTAAAGGATGAAAATATCACCCAAAAAATTGCGGCAGCTTTGCAGGAGCACTCTTTCAACAAGCTGCTGGAGGTTGGCCCGGGCGGAGGAGCGTTGACTAAGTATCTTTTGAAAATTCCTGCAATACAATTCCAGGCTGTTGAATTAGACACAGAAAAGATTCAATTCCTCGAAACCACCTACCCCGCCATTAGAGGGAAGATCATTCATAAGGATTTTTTGAAACTGGATGCTCCTTTCGACCAGGAGTTTATTGTTATCGGAAACTTTCCTTACAACATCTCTTCACAAATACTTTTTAAGGTGTTGGAGTGGAGAGCTTTAGTGCCTGCCTGCATCGGAATGTTTCAGAAAGAAGTAGCGCAAAGAGTAGCTGCAAAACCAAACAATAAAACTTATGGTATATTAAGCGTATTGGTGCAGGCTTTCTACGATGTAGAATATTTATTTGATGTACCACAAAACGCTTTTAATCCTCCGCCTAAAGTAATGAGCGGAGTGATCAGGCTGACAAGAAAAGATACAGTTGCAGAAATGAAGAGCGAAAGATCTTTTTTCAACCTGGTGAAAACTTCTTTCAATCAACGAAGAAAAACACTTCGTAACGCAGCAAAAGGTTTATTCGATCAGTCTGTTTTACAAGATGAGATTTTCAACAAAAGAGCCGAACAATTATCGATAGATGATTTTGCAGCATTAACCTTCCGGATGAAATGATGAAAGTAGTTATTACAGCGCCCACACATGAGTTTTTGAGAGAACAACTGCAGAAAGCGGGTTCGAATATCGTGTATCTGCCTTCTATTAGTTATGAGGAACTGGAGCAAGAAATTATTGATGCTGAAGGTATAGTCGTAACTACCCGGCTTAAGATAGATAAGGATTTAATTGATAAGGCGGCAGCACTTAAATGGATCGGCCGGCTCGGGAGCGGTCTCGAACAAATAGATGTAGCATATGCAGAATCAAGAGGTATTAAATGCATTAGTTCTCCTGAAGGGAACAGGAATGCAGTTGCTGAGCATTGTTTGGGAATGCTACTAAGTTTAATGAACCGCATTCATAGCAGTTTCGATGAAGTAAAGCAAGGAAAATGGCTTAGAGACGAGAACCGTGGAGATGAGCTTTCCGGTAAAACCGTTGGCATTATTGGTTTTGGCAATACGGGAAGCGCTTTTGCAAAGCTTCTTTCATCATTTGATGTAACTATCCTTGCTCATGATAAGTATAAATACAGTTTTGCTAAAGGGAACATCAAAGAAGCCAGTATTGAGCAAATTGCACGGTATGCCGATGTGATCAGTTTACATCTTCCATCAACAGAAGAAACTTTTCACTATGCTAATGAATCGTTTTTCAACGCATTAGAAAAACAACCTTATTTCCTGAACACTGCAAGAGGAAAGATCGTACATACTGGAGATTTGATAAGAGCGCTTAGTAACAAAAAGATCAAGGCTGCAGGCCTGGATGTGCTGGAGAATGAAAAGCTGTCAACTTATACAGCTGAAGAACAACAACAGCTAAACGAGCTGGCAGCTTTTTCTAACATCATCATCACTCCACACATCGCCGGTTACAGCTACGAAGCCTACATCAAAATGTCAAGCATACTGCTTGATAAACTGAAACTACAACAATTAATCTGACACGATCTCCGCTACAAACGCAAGATCGAAATCATGATGAAATTTGCCTGACTGCATTTCTGATGATCCGGTCCATTCCTCTCCATCACGATACGCATCTTTTAAATGCCACGGGCATTCCGCTACCGCCATCATACTTCCACTATTACAGGATATTTTGAATGCATATTGTTTATTCGGTTCCAAGACAACGTCATGCAATGGAAATTCCATCCATTCACCTTCATTATGTTTATCAATGTGCCTTGTACATTCCGCTTTCTTTTCCTTCCATTCGTGTATCGATTCATCAAACTCAAAAACATCTATATGTGCATCGCCTTCTCCATACACGATTGTCGGAAAGAGTTGAATGCTTTTCAACCTTCCTTCTTTTAAGGTCTTGAATGTTTGCCCGGCATAATAATCAACGCCGTTCCTGCAATGCCCTACCCAATAATGTGGTCCTATATTCTTGGTTCCAATTGCCGTTACCTGTTCCATAGCCAATCTTTTAGTATTATGAATGGACAATTGGCGAGCCGCGGGCATTTGTGTCCTGTTAAAGCATTGTAAAGAGAATGCTTTGTGGATTTATTGAAAATTGTATTTTTGCTCACTTGCAACGTCGCAGAAGTGTGGCGTTGTATTTTTTTTCTCTTACCTAAACAGAATGAATATGAGCGAAGTAATGTACGTTACAAAAGAGACGCTGGAGAAAATGAAAGAAGAGTTGCAACACATGAGAGGTGTTGAACGTCCTGCTGCTTCAAGGGCTATTGCCGAGGCAAGGGAGAAAGGTGACCTAAAGGAAAATGCAGAATATGATGCTGCTAAGGAAGCCCAGGGAATTCTTGAGGCTAAAATTGCTCAATTGGAAGGGCAGATCGCTTCTGCGAGAATTGTTGATACGAGTTCAATTGATACGAGTAAGGTTTCTATCTTAACAAAAGTTACCATTACCAATATGGTCACTAAAAAAACTGTAACCTACCAGATCGTTGGTGAAAAAGAAGCTGATCTTAAATCAGGAAAGATCTCGGTTAACTCGCCTATCGGCAAAGGGTTGCTCGGAAAAACGGTAGGTGACGTTGCTGAAGTACAGGCACCCACAGGAACACTAAAATTTAAAGTGGAGAATATCAGTATCTGATCCTTCTGCATAATGCATTAAAGCGTTGGAATATTCCAACGCTTTTTTATTTATTTACTTTCGTAAAAATTTTTTGCAATGACCATTTTCTCAAAGATCATAGCCGGTGAAATTCCTTCATATAAAATAGCGGAGAATGACAAGTTCTTTGCTTTCCTGGATATTTTTCCTTTTGCTGAAGGACATACTTTGGTGATACCCAAAATTGAGGTAGATAAGATCTTCGATGTACCGGATGATTATTTAAGTGAAATACTTGTGTTTGCGAAACCCATTGCAAAAGCAATTGAAAAAGCTTTTGCCTGTAACAGAGTAAATATAATTACGGTAGGATTAGAAGTTCCACATGCGCATATACACCTGCTTCCAACCAACACAACTAATGACATGAACCCGTTGAAAGGCAAAATAAAAATGAGCCCGGAAGAATTGAAGCATGCACAGGAGAAGATACTAACTCACTTATAGATACCTAAGGCTGGCCATTTGATTCTACTGTACAAGTGTGCGACGCAACGAATGATCAATCGGAGTTACCAAAGCCGGTTATAAAAAACTATTTCCAGCTAACTAAAGATGATAAAGGGTAACGAAGGTTTTTGTACTGCATCATATCCACTTTTACACTACCTACACTAATAGGACTTTCGATTCTCAATGGGATATGGTTGGCATCATCACTCACCCAAACTGTCATTTTCTCACCACCTTCAAAAATGGTTCCTTTAACGAGTAAAGGTTTGAATTTGATAGCTTTGAATTTTCCGTATTTGGTTTTTACTGTTTCTTTTCCAAGATAGCGCAGGTATAAATGATACACTTCGTTATCGAGAAACATATCGAAAGGTATCTTGTCGTTTACTTTATATTTACTGAAATCGATATTTCTTGCGTAATAGATGGAGCTCAGAACGTCCTGAATGCAATTCGGCACCTTATACACGCCATCATTAGTGATGGCTGTATTGGTTTGTTGATTGAAAGTAATGTTCTCATATTTTTTGTATCCGCCTTCATCAACATTACGAACAAATTTCAGCGGCTGCAGGTTAGAAGTATCGATATATGTTTCATACCTGTCACGAACTTTGAATATCCAATCATAGCTTGAGTTAGATCTTCCATCACCTACAATATGATAAACGGGCTTATTATTCAGTTTTTCCAATGTAGTAGTGAAACTGGCGGTACCCGCATTCACATATATACCCACTACGTTATAAAAAACCGTGAACGTTATGGTTTCTCCTGACTGAAAAGACGAATTTTTAATACCACAAAAATCATTGCCGGCATTTAAAGCAACAGTAGTAAACAGCCCAAGAATCAAAGTATAAATCTTTTTCACACCTATTTTTTAAAAAGTTTTATTCCCAGCACAAACAAACTCCCCATCAATGCCGGAATTATCAAATTTATCAACCATATTCCTGCTGCTGTGTAAAGAATTCCTAATTTATTAGCACTGATGATGCTAAATAACTGAACAGCGGCATAACTTCTAACGCCCAACTCTGCTGATGAGATGGTCGGCACAACGGCTAATACTAAAAAGAATACGCTCACCAGGCAGGCAGCCTGCCATACCTCACCCTCAACGCCAAACACTTGCAAAAGCAAGACAAATTGGATCACAAATACGACGTATCGTGTAAAGGAAAGTGACAAAATTCGTGTTAATTCCTTCCAGTGAAAATCTTCTAACTTCTCTATCAGATAACTGTATTTTTTAACAATCGGTAATTTCTCAAACAACTTTGTTAACCATGAAAGTTTATAATAGAAGATCACCATGCCTACAGTACCAAATACAACCATGTATAATAATCCATCAAGCCACAGGGATGAAAGTCCCTCCATATGATGCGTTTCATCCAGTATAAAATTTTTGGTGAGTATCAAACAAATAATGCCAACCACTAATGTTACAATCGTCTGGCTCATACTACCTACCACCGTCAACGCGATGCCTTTTAACCTGTTGCCATCATCGAGGTAAACAACTCTTCCGATGTACTCACCTACTCTGTTAGGCGTATTAACCGCAAGGGACTGCCCTGTAAAAACCGCTTTGAAAGCTCTGAAAAAAGAAATCTTTTGAAGCAAGCTCACCAGCACCTGCCATTTCCTGGCTTCAATTCCCCAATTAACAAACATGAGTGCCAGTGCGGTATAAAATTTCCAGCTAACAGAAGAGTTTAAAGAGGTTTTAATAGTTGCCCAGGCTTCTTCAAGGTTTTCCTGTCTTTGTATCTCTCTATATAAAGCAAAACTCACCCATATAAATAACACAGGGCCAATAACATAATTGAGGGCTATCTTGACTTTCTTATTCAGACCAGAAAAATTTGCCCAAAATAAGGCTAATCACAGCAATAAAAGCAGAACGGTTATCATCTTTAGTCATCAAAGAACTTAATTTCACACTGTGCAATCAAATGAGATAATTCTTGGAATAGATCCCGGAACAACCGTAATGGGTTATGCGGTAATTGAGATATTTAACAGTCAACCCAAATTATTAACGATGGATGTATTAAAGCTGAGCAGTGAGAAAGATATTTATGCAAGGCTCGAGCAGATACATTCGAAAGTTTGCACTATTATCACCCATCATAAGTGCACAAGCTTTGCAATTGAAGCGCCTTTCTTTGGCAAGAACGTTCAAAGTATGTTGAAGCTGGGCCGGGCCCAGGGTGTAGCTATTGCAGCTGCAATGCAAGCGAAACTTCCTGTGACGGAATACTCACCTAAGAAAGTAAAGCAATCCATCACAGGTAATGGTAATGCCGGTAAAGAACAGGTTTGGAAAATGCTGCAGACGATCCTGAAGATCGCGGACCAACCAAAATTCTTTGACGCAACTGATGCTTTAGCCGTGGCTTTGTGCCATCACTATCAAATATCCTCTCCGCTTGCTAAAGAGATAAAAGGTTTTAAGGGCTGGAAAGATTTCTTAGCAAAGAATCCTGACAAGGTGTTGTAGTTTTTTTAGCCGGCTGCATCACTATGATCGTCGCCTGTTGTGTCACTCCCTTGTACGTTCAGATCGCTATTCAACTTATTTCTTCCAGTTTAAAAACATTGTTCTGCCTGATACCTTTTTCTGTGATATGCAGATCACAGCATTCAATATTCGGATCATGCTCAAAGAATAAAATATAATTTCCTTCTACTGCTTCTGTAAGAAATGATCTCTTTTCATTGAGGGTTGTCATGGGGAACATATCATACGCCATAACATACGGAATAGGAATATGGGCTGCAGCTGGTAACAGGTCTGCCATATATACAATGGTCTTGTCTTTATACCTGATCTGCGGCAACATCATTGCGTTCGTATGTCCATCTACAAACCGAATGGAAATATTATCTGAAAAACTCTGGATCGGCAACTGGCCTACCGTAGAACTTCCCGGAATAATGAATTTCAATTGGCCGCTTTCTTCAATCGGCAAAATATTTTCCTTTAAGAATGAAGCTTTTTCCCTGTCGTTCGGCTTTGTTGCCCATTCCCAATGCTGGGCATTACTCCAGTAAGTAGCATTCCTGAACACAGGCACTAACTTTTCTTCTTCCCGTTTAACACTTCCGCCGCAATGATCAAAATGAAGATGGGTTAGTATTACATCTGTAATATCATCTGGCGAAAAGCCATACCTGGACAAAGATCTATTTAAGCTATCATCCCCATTCAGGTAATAGTGTTTGAAAAATTTATCATCCTGTTTATCACCAATACCGTTATCGATCAGAATAAGCTTTCCTTCGTGTTCTATTAACAAGCTTCGCATTGCCCAGTTGCACAAATTATTCTCGTCTGAAGGATTTAGCTTATTCCATATCGACTTCGGGACCACTCCAAACATCGCTCCACCGTCTAACTTAAAGTAGCCTGTATTGATTGAATATAATTTCATTCTTATCGATTATGCTGTGTGCAGATTTTGTTTCCTTAAAGCACTGAATAACCCGATCAAACCTAAAGCAAAAAAAACAATGAGTGCTAATACACTGTTCTTCATGCCAGCAAGCTCATCTATAAATCCAAAGCTGAACATACCGATCACAATTGCGATTTTTTCTGTTACGTCGTAAAAGCTGAAGAAAGATGCAGTATCTCTTGTCTCCGGCATCAATTTACTATATGTTGATCGGCTTAATGATTGAATGCCACCCATCACCAATCCTACAGCGATCGCTAAACCATAAAAACCATATTCGGCATTGATTCCCTGCTCTGCCATATCTGCAATAAAGTAAGCAGCGACGCAAATCAATATCCAGAACATCACTACCGTTATCAGGACTTTGATATTTCCATATTTAGCAGAAAATTTTGCCATGAGATTTGCTCCAGCAATTGCAACCAACTGAATCAATACGACTGTAACGATTAACTTAGTGGCAGGTAAATGAAGTACCTGGTCGCCGAAAATTGTGGCAGCCAGCATCACGGTCTGTACTCCCATGCTGTAAAAGAAGAACCCGGCAAGAAATCTTTTTAGAACAGGTATATGCGTGAGTTGTTTCCAAACTTTATTTAATTCGACAAAACCTTCGGTGAAAATATTTTTATCATGTTTGATGACAGCAGGTTTGGATGCAGGTAATCTCGCAAAAGTTATCTGTGCAAAAGCGATCCACCAAAGACCAACCAAAAGAAAAGTATATAAGGGGCCGCTTGTGCTGTCACCTTTACCGTCAAAATACATTACCAATGCGAAGCCAATCACCTGCAAAATGACACTGCCGATATACCCCATAGAAAAACCTTTTGCACTGATCCTGTCTCTATCTTCCGGTGCAGCGATCTCCGGTAAATAAGAATTATAAAAAACAAGACTGCCTATATAGCCAATTGCAGCCAATACAAAACAAGCTATACCTAATAACACATTGGGCTGATCTCCTTTGAAAAAGAATAAGCCAATACACGCAAATCCCCCGAGGTAACAGAAGAACTGCATGAATTTTTTCTTATTCCCGCGGCTATCTGCAATAGAAGATAAAATAGGAAGTAATAAAGCGATCAGCAAGTAAGCAAATGCTAAAGCATAATCGTATAAAGATGAATTCTTAAACGTTCTTCCGAGGAAGGGTACAGAATTTTCACCATATGCAGATTTGGTGATAGCTGTGAAATAAATGGGAAAGAAAGAAGTGGTAATGACAAGATTATAAACACTATTCGCCCAATCATACATTGCCCAGCCATTCACAACTTTCTTTGAAGCGGTTTGCATCAGGTTTGGTTTGAAGTAAAGATAATCATCTAAATAAAAAAGGTGCTTTCGTGTGAAGCACCTTTAAATTATCCAGTAATGTTTTATTGTATAGTAGTTGTATCTGCTGTTTGGGTAGTATCACTTGATGGCTGAGTTGCATCATTTTCATCTGCCGGCATTATAGTTTCAGTATTGGCTCCCGGTGCATAGGTCTTGAAAGGATTGAACTTATTATCAGTTAATACTAATGATACAGGTTGGTTTTTGAAGACTTCCATCTCGATCAGCAACCGTAATGCCTGGAAGCTTGCATCAAGGCTTGCATCTATTTTATTTTGAGTTGTATCTACAGGCATCTTTACTACAAATACACCCTGCTCTTTAGAGAGTTGAAACGATTTCTGATTCTTGCCATCCTTATCCATATTGGCAATATAATTACCTAAGGCTTTCGCATCGGTTTCTGTTACGCTGTCGCCGTTGAGATATACTTCAATCCGATCGTTGATCTCTACTCTTTTACCATAATTAGTACATCCAACAATAAACAAAAGCATTACAGGAATAAGAATCGCAAATAGTCTTTTCATCATTTTAATTTTTTACAACGTTAGTATAATTGATATATAAATCACTACCCAAGAACGGGTAGATCATTCACCGAATAACCCCACTTTCAAGTAAAGAAAAAATGGAGCAGTAAACATAAACCAAAGTAGTGCTATGAATACAATTAAAAAAGAAACTACAGCTCCCTTGGCCCGGCCAGCGAATGTTGGCTGGTAGAACATGCCGATATACACTCTCATCACAATAAATACTGTGAGCAAACTAATTATAGATAAGATATGATCAACCCAAACCGTTCCATTTAGCAACAACATAATTGGGAATAGAATATTATTAATAAACATGATGAAGCCAATAATGAACGAATTCATATATAGGTGTTCTCCGAAATACAATTTCTTTGACTGGAAAACAAGCCAGCTCATACAACTCAATAAAGGCAGGAGGGCTATATTTAACAAGGATTGCGAAGCGGTATATTGTTCGTCGAGAAATTTTACTACCGCAGGATCCTGCGAGTAGAATGCGAACATACTTTCGGTTTCAGTGCCTGCAATTGTTTTCCAATTAAACAATAATGCATAGATCCCGCACATGAATAAAAGGTACTTAAAGGGTTGCGTGTAGCGGTTTCTATCACCGTTGAGATAAGCGGTGATCGTTTGTGCAGGATAGAATAACAAATGTTTTGTAGTGAAATACAATCCCTCTTCTACACCCATAAAAATATTTGGAATAGTAGAGATAATATATTTCAACGAAAACCTGTTAGGGTGTAAAGATTCGCTGCACTGATTACAATACTTGCCTCCAACTTCAGCTTTGCATGCAGGGCAAGCAACAACCTGTTCATTCATAAGGTAACGATCATTTGAGATATCCTGTCAACACAAGTATCAATAAAATAGTTCCTGCTATTACTCTATACCAGCCAAACAATCTAAAGCCATACTTCTGCAGAAAAGTAATAAAGAATTTGATCGCTATTATCGCTACAATAAAAGCTACTACATTACCAACAATAAAAGCGGTAATATTTTCCTGGCTTTCAAAAAGCAACTCGTAACCTCTCTTTTCTACGGCAGTTGTTCCCCATTTCTTTAAGAACAAAGTATAGGCAGTGGCAGCGAACATAGTAGGCACGGCAAGAAAAAATGAAAACTCCGCGGCAAAGTTTCTTGTAAGCTTCTGTTGCATACCCCCGATAATTGATGCTGCACTTCTACTTACTCCGGGTATCATTGCGACCACCTGCCACATCCCAATAAAGAAAGCTCGTTTGTAGTTGAGTTTCTCATCAGCTTCAATAAGTTCTTCTGTAGTCACCTGTGTTGCAAGGATATCTGATTTACGTTTGACAGGTTGGTTAAACCATTTATCAATGTACAATAAAACAATACCACCTAATAGCAGGCTAACAGCTACAACAGTAGAACTGCCCAACATTGCTTCAATTAAATCTCCAAATAAAAACCCCAGGAGTAAAGCAGGCATTACACCTACTATTAACTTTAGATAGAAATCATATCGATTGAATTGAAAAAACTTTTTCCAGTACAAAACCACTACGGCTAAAATAGCTCCAAGTTGAATAGCCACTTCAAAAAGCTTGGTAAAATCTTCTTCATGAATCCCCAGGAAAGAACTGGCAATGATCATATGCCCCGTAGAAGAAATTGGCAGGAACTCTGTGAGGCCCTCAACTATTGCAACAACAACAGCTTCGAAAATGCTCATAGGTTTTGTTTGATGGCAAAAGAAATAAAAAAACCCGCAATTAGCGGGATAACTTAATGAATTATACTCTTACAGCAGGCTTTTTAAAGATGGCATATATCTCCACTACAAACCCTAATAATATTATGATAGGGGCAATGGTTATCCTCGCAGTGCTGTATGTAACGTCAGGATCGAATGTATTTGGATCAGCATTTTTACCGCCGCTCATTAGTATAAACCCAATCGCAATGATAACTGCACCGATAGCCATCCAGATATAATTATCTCTACCAAACAAAAACCCCATATCTCTTTTTGCTTTAGTGGTTGTGGTAGTTGTTCTTTTTACTTCAGCCATTTCACATAATTAAGGCTGCAATATAAGTTTTGTACCTGATATAGAGATAGTACATTCATTTGATATAGAAAGGATGGTGGTGTGTGTAGGGATTTGGCATAAATTTTTTACACTATTTTAAAAAGCACATATGAAACAACCAACTATAAAGAGGATAAAAAGTGCAAAAGCGATCTTTGGGATAATAACGGCTGTATTTAGCCTGGCAATTGCAGTTCAGCAGATAATACATCTGAAAAAAGGGAAAACTTCCCAGGCGTAGGGCTTACTTTACTTCCTGCATTTGCACCAGTTTTTTGTAGATGCCGTCCTTTTCAATCAATTCGTCGTGCGTGCCACGTTGAGCGATCTCTCCTTTATCCATTACGATAATTTCATCAGTGTGTCGAACAGTTGAAAGACGATGTGCGATTACAATAGATGTGCGGTTTTCCATTATATGATTGATCGCATCCTGCACCAATTTTTCGCTTTCAGTATCTAATGAGGAAGTAGCTTCATCCAGGATGAGAATCGGTGCATTCTTCAGTACGGCCCGGGCGATGGTTAATCTTTGCCGCTGGCCACCGCTAAGGCGCAATCCGCTTTCACCTATTACTGTATCATACCCATTTTCGGTATGCATAATAAAATCGTGAGCGTTCGCAACTTTCGCAGCTTCGATGATCTCTTCTCTTGTTGCGGTGGGCGTGCCCAGTGAAATGTTATTAGCAATAGAATCATTAAAAAGAAAAGTATGTTGAGATACGATCGAAATAAGATCCCGCAAAGAAGATAATTTGATTTGCCTTATGTCTTTCTGATCAATTGAAATATTGCCATCTTTTACATCATAAAAACGAGAGATCAGATCAACCATAGTCGATTTTCCACTGCCACTAGCACCAACCAATGCAACTTTTTTTCCTTTTGGTATATGCAAAGAAAGATTTTTAATCACCTGCTTATCATCATAAGCGAACGAAACCTTATTAATATTGATAGAATCATTAAAAGTTGATTTATCGGTAGCCCCGGCATGATCCTTAACTTCTGTATCTGAATTCAACACACTAAAAATTCTTTCGGTCGCTGCAATACCTCTTTGAATATTACTGGAAGTTTGAGTTATGTTTTTAATTGGTGGAATGATCTGCGTATAAACGATCAAATAAGTAAGGAATTGCGGACCTGTCAATTCAAAATTTCCACTTAAAATAAGGTAGCCCCCAAAGGCAACTAAGATCAAAGCAGCAATAATACCTATCACTTCTGAAATAGGTCCGGCTAGCTCTTTCTTACCAAAAAGTTTCTTACTGTTTTTGGTGAAGCTTTCGTTTACGCCTTCAAACTTTTTCAGCATCAACTTTTGCGAAGTGAAGCTTTGTATCTGGCGAATGCCATGTAAACATTCGTTTGTAAAGCTGATGATCTGGCTCATCACATCCTGGCTGAAGTAATTGAGCCGTTTTAATTTCTTTGTAATAGAAGATATCAGTATACCTATTACAGGAAGGAAGATCAACGTAAAAAGAGTTAACGTTGTTGACATGTACATTAGCGCTGAGAAATATGCGATCACAACGAGAGGGTCTCGCAACATGATCTGCAATGAATTGATCACAGAAGCTTCTATCTCCTGCACCTCGCTTGTAATCACCATCAAAGGCTCTCCTTTTGGCTGGTTTTGATGATAACGTAAACTCTGGTGCATATACTTATCGAAAACAGCTACCCTTAAACGGTACATCATCTTTAACCGTAATCTTATGAGCACTTTCACTGCGAGGTAGCGAAAGATATTTGAAAGGATCACACTCACTGCAATGATGCAGCATACAAACAGCAAAGCTCCGAACTTGCCGTTCTCTGCGATAATGGAATTGAGTTTATAATAAAAAAGCGCTTTGAAATAACTTACCGAAAAAGAGAACTCAGGTAAGACTACTACAGCTTCAGAAGGTTCCTGTATCAACAAAAGATCGAGTACAGGTAACAGCAAAGCAAAATTTGCTAATCCGAATATGATTCCAAGAATAGTATAGATGATATATTCCGGTAAAAAATGATGCAGAGGCCTTGCAAAAGGAATTAAACGCCGCAGTATTCTCATTACAGTATTGCTAAAGCCGCAAGGTAATTAAATTAAGCTCAGCAGGCAGTTACCTGTACATTTGCAACATTTCATTTAGAAATGAAACGATCGCCTACAGTAACTCTTTGTATTTCTACTTATAACTGGCCGCAGGCCTTAGAACTGTGTCTTGAAAGTGTGCTGCTGCAAACACATATGCCAGATGAAGTAATTATTGGCGATGATGGTTCGAGAGATGAGACAAAAGTTTTGATTGATGCTATAAAAAAGAAATTCCCGGTTCCGGTTATTCATGTATGGCAGCCGGATGACGGTTTCAGGTTAGCGGAGATCAGGAATAAATCATTTGCTGCAGCTACAAGCGAATACATTATCCAGGTAGATGGTGATGTAGTGTTGAATAAATATTTCATAGAAGATCACCTGAGATTTGCTAAGCCTGAGACGTTTCTTGCAGGTGGCAGAAGTATGTTGACTGAAGAGGCAAGCAAGATGCTGATGCAGAAAAAGAACTTAACTAAAATTTCAAAAGAGTACGAGTTAAAGAAGAAGCATAATGCTTTTCATTTTTTGCCTGCAGCATTCATTAACTATTATGTGCAACAAGGTAAGAAGCAGGCGAAGTATGTATTGGGAGTAAATATGAGCTTTTGGAAGAAAGACCTGGTGAGAGTGAATGGTTATAACGAGAACTTTACGGGTTGGGGAAAGGAAGATAACGATCTTGCATTCAGGCTGTGTAATGCAGGAGTGAATGTACATTTCCTGAAATTTGCAGGTATTGTTTATCACATTCACCACAAAGAGCCTGTGCTGGATAAGATGCAATACAATGAAGGGCTTTTACAACAGGCAATACTTAATAAAGAAGTATTTGTGGCAAACGGATTGAGTAAATATTTAAAATAACTGTATGCAGGAAGGCAAACGTCAGAAGCAGGTAGCAGCTGTGCTGCAGGAAGAGTTGAACGAGATCTTTAGAAAGATCGGGCTTAATATGATCAATGGAGGTATGGTATCGATATCTTCGGTGAAAGTTACTCCAGATCTTTTAGAAGTTCGAATATACCTGAGTCTTTTCCAGGTTGGCGATGCTGATGAAGCAATGAAAAAAATTGAAGATCGTGCATGGGAGATCAAAAAACATCTTGCAGAAAAAGTAGGTAAACAATTACGCCGCATGCCTGTATTGCGTTTCTTTAGGGACGACACCCTGGATCATGTATTTAAAATGGAGGAATTGTTTAAGCAGATACATGAGGAGAAGAACAATGAAGGTGATGCTGAGGAAAATAAAGATGCGAAATGATACTTCAGTACAAGTGTGCGACGCAACAGGCGATGCCATGAAATACTGAAGCCGGCTACATAATTCTTCTACATAAACTATAGAATCAACCGTGAACTTTTTATTTGCCTGGCGATACTTCAAATCAAAAAAATCTACCAATGCCATTAATATCATTGCGTGGATCAGTGTAGTGGCCATCGCCGTGGGCACTGCATCCTTAATTGTTGTGCTAAGTGTGTTTAACGGTTTTGAAGACCTTGTAAGAGGTTTGTATGGAGATTTTTACTCTGATATAAGAATCGGCGCTACGAATGGAAAGGTTTGCAACCTGACTGATCAACAACTTCAGCAGATAAGAAAAGTGGGTGGAGTTAAAAGCATAAGTCTTGTCGCTGAAGAAAAAGCAGTATTGGTAAATGCAGATTACCAGAGTATCATTTACCTGAAAGGAGTTGATAATTATTATAGTTCGGTAAACAAATTAAATGCACACATCGTACGTGGTAAGTATGATCTCGGATCGGTTGATAAACCCTCTATGGTGATTGGAGCGGGTATTGAAAATGCTGTGGGAGTTGATCCTGAAAATGTTTTCTTCCCGTTGACGGTTTATTTACCTAACAGGAAGGCGAGCAGCCTAAAAAGTAGTGAAGCGTTATATTCAGAGAATGTAAATGTTTCAGGCACTTTTAGTGTGCAGCAGGAATTCGATAATAAATATGCTTTTACAAATCTTGCTTTTGTAAAGTATATGTTGGATATGCAGCCTGATGAATATACATCAGTGGAAGTTGCATTGAAAAATGCAGATGCTATTGACGATGTTCAAGAACAACTTCAAAAAATCTTAGGCCAAGAATATAAAGTTGAAAGCCGTTACCAGCAAAACCAAAGTTTATATACGGTGATGCAGATGGAGAAGTGGGTGATATATGGCATTTTATGTTTGATATTGGTTGTGGCTGCGTTCAACATGATTGGTGCATTGACAATGCTGGTTTTAGAAAAACAAAAAGACATTGCAGTGTTGAAAGCAATGGGGGCAGATGAAGGATATGTTCAAAGTATTTTTTTGAGTGAAGGCTTCTTACTGGCCTTAGTTGGGGGTTTAAGTGGAATTCTTTTAGCGGTGGGTATTTGCTTGCTTCAAATGAAGTTTCATTTAATTAAACTTGCGGGAGGAACTTTCATCATTAACTATTATCCGGTAAAACTTATTGCATCGGATTTTGTATTGGTTGCGGCTACGGTATTCTTTGTTGCGATACTAGCATCCTGGATACCATCGAGAAAAGCGGCTTTCCAGGAATTTTCATTAAAAAGCTAGGTTAATAATCACCAATTGTTTCCGGCAATTGTTCCAGCGCTTTTGCGAGTTGCTCATCGTTTGGAGCAATTCCATGCCATTCATGACTTCCCATCATAAAGTCAATTCCATTACCCATTTGAGTTTTCATTAATATACAAATGGGCCTACCCTTACCTGCGAGTGTTTTCGCTTTATGCAAGCCTTCAACTACTTGCTGCATGTTATTGCCGTTGTCAATCTCTAAAACTCTCCAATTGAATGATTCAAACTTTGCTTTAAGATCCCCAAGGCTCATTACGTGATTTGTGGAGCCGTCTATCTGTTGACCATTATAATCTACTGTTGCAATCAGGTTATCTACATTATGATGAGCTGCAAACATTACAGCTTCCCATATTTGACCTTCTTGTAATTCGCCATCGCCGTGTAAAGAATATACAAAATGGCTATCGCCGTTCAGTTTCTTGGTTAAAGCCGCTCCTATCGCAACACTGAGACCTTGCCCCAAAGAGCCACTGCTCATTCTAACGCCAGGCAAATGTTCGTGTGTTGTTGGATGTCCTTGAAGCCTTGAGTTTATTTTCCGGAAAGTGGAGAGTTCTTTTATATCAAAATATCCCGCCCTGGCTAACACGGAATAATAAACCGGGGAGATATGGCCATTTGAAAGAAAGAACACATCTTCATCTTTCGCATCCATATTAAATTTCGGGTTGTGCTTCATCACATCCCAATATAATGCTACCAAAAATTCTGTACATCCTAGTGATCCACCTGGATGACCGCTTTGAACGGCATGCACCATTCTTACTATGTCTCTTCTGACCTGGGTTGCAATTGATTCTAATTGGGAAAAATCTTTCATGGCATCCTAAATTGGCCGCAAAACTAAGTTTTAAACACAGAGGCAGCAACTAAAGTCTTTGTGTTATCTAATGAATACTTTCTTTTTTCAGGATAAGTTTACTACTTTTACAACCCTCATGTATAAGATTAAATTATATTATAATATAAATAATCCATATACATCGATTAGCCTATACCCTTTGAAAACCGGTATAAAGAAAAATTGCTGACTGCATGGAACAAATTATCATTGGTGGAATTATAGCTTTTCTGGTAACTTATTATGCGATCCCGGTTATTATTCAGGTAGCAAATGCTAAAAAGCTATACGATATCCCAGATGAAAGAAAAATCCATAAAAAGCCCATCCCCTCTCTTGGTGGTTTTGGGATCTTTGTAGGATTTGCTATTTCTTTATTGCTCATGCTAAATTTCAAAGAAAATGCTGAGCTTCAGTATTACCTAGCCGCTTTTCTTATTATTTTCTTTTTAGGTATTAAAGATGATATAGTCGTTTTATCTCCCCAGAAAAAGTTCGTTGGACAATTATTAGTAGCAGCTCTCCTGATGTTCAAGGCCAACCTTTTAATCACTGACATGCATGGTTTTTTGGGCGTTCATAAAATCAATTCCACATTCAGCTATTTTCTCACACTATTTACAATCATCGTTATTATAAATGCTTATAATTTAATTGATGGTGTAGATGGCCTTGCAGGAACCGTTGGATTAATCACCTCCTCAGTTTTTGGTACTTTTTTCCTGATGAATGGGAATATTGCATATGCCGTCATGGGATTTGGTATTTCAGGCAGCATCCTAGCCTTTTTGATTTACAATTATCATCCAGCTAAAATATTTATGGGAGATACAGGCTCAATGTTATTAGGCCTTGTAAACACTATACTTGTTATAAAGTTCATTGAGGTAGGGGGAATAAATAGTCATTCGGTTTATGTTGCTGCGACACCTGCGTTAGGCTTTGGTATTTTGCTAATGCCTTTAATGGATACTTTAAGAGTATTTGGTATTCGTATTTTCCATGGACGTTCTCCATTTAGTCCTGACAGAAACCATTTGCATCATCTTTTACTTGACAGAGGATGCAATCATCGAACTGTAACGTTTATCATAGCAGGAGCATGTATACTATTCATCGGACTTGCTTTCGTATCCCAGCCACTCGGTACTACTTACATTATAGCTGGATTAGTAGGATTATTCTTCGCTGGAATATTCGGTCTTTATATAACAAAACCTAAGGTTCACTTACATGTTGTGAAAGATGAACCATTATATAGGAAAGGAGAGAGACATGCTCCCCTGGTGTCCTTGTTTACAGAAACACCTGCAGCTGTTGAAGAAGATTAGTAAAAGGCACTCAGTCGAGTGCTTTTTTGTTGAACATATATTTTGTTGCTAATCGTTAGTTTTGCACAAATTTTTTCTATGGAAGAACTGGACCTGATTCTTGAAGATGCTGAATCATCAATGAAAAAAGCAATCAATCACCTCGAAGCTGAACTAACAAAAATTAGAGCTGGCAAAGCAAACCCTACAATGCTGGATGGTATTAACGTTGAATATTATGGTAGTCCTACAGCTTTAAACCAGGTAGCAAATGTATCTGTTTTAGATGCAAGAACTATTAGCATCCAACCTTGGGAAAAAAACATGCTGGCACCAATAGAGAGAGCCATCATGCAAGCTAACATTGGAATAACTCCTCAAAATGATGGCGTACAGATACGCTTGTTTTTACCTCCCCTTACCGAAGAAAGAAGACGAGAATTGGTAAAAAAAGCTGCTGGTGAGGGAGAGCATTCAAAAGTGGCTGTCAGGAATATCCGAAGAGATGCAATTGAACATATAAAAAAGCTGCAAAAAGATGGGCTTAGTGAAGATGTATCAAAGGATAGTGAAAAAACAGTACAGGAGCTCACAGACAAATACATCCTGCTTGTTGATAAGCATTTAGCTGCTAAAGAGAAAGAAATAATGGCAGTATAGTCATTTGTTCGCTATGTAAACTCCGCCTAAAATAATAGCAAGGCAACCGATTTGTAAAAGCGCAACTGATTCACCAAAGATAACTCCCCATAGTATGGCAACAAATGGTATCCCGTAAGTAACCATTGAGCCAAATAAAGCGCCTGCTCTTTTCAGCAACATGTAAAATAAAATAGAGGCTATGGCAGTACCAGCAACTCCTAACGTTGCAGATGCTGCTGTAGCTTTAATGTAAGGAGTTGTATTTAAAGGGTGTTCAAAATATCCACAGTAGAATAAAATGATGATCGAGGGAATCATCAGGAATACAAAAGCCATTGCAGCAATATGAATAGAATTTATAGCTTTCATATGCCTGCCAACCAGGTTAACATTTATCCCGTAGAAAATCGTTGCCAGAAGAACAAATAGTGCATAAGAGAAATCTTTAAAGGATATGGCTTGATTAGAAGCAAAGGGCAACAACCCCAATCCTACAAATCCAACTATAATTCCTAACCACTTCTTTCCTGAAGCGGATAATTTAAAAAAACTAACCCCAATAATTATTGTGAAGATTGGGGTAAGGGCATTTAATATCCCTGCTAAAGCACTATCGATACGTGTTTCTGCGATGCAAAAAAGATAAGCTGGGAAAAAGCTTCCAAGAAACCCGGATAATATTACGATCCAGAGTTTTTCTTTCGGAATACTTCTCCAAGCCTTGAAAGCGAAAGGAGTTAAAACAAGTCCTGCACTAAAAATTCTTAACGAGGCTACTTCATACGGAGATAAGAGTTCTCCATCCATGCCCCATTTCATTAAGATGAATGAACTTCCCCATATGGCAGAAAGCACAATAAACAATAACCAGTTGACCAGCTTATTATTCAAAGTAAAAATTTAAGCAAAGGTGTATATTTCAATATCTTTATTCACTACCATTTGGTAGTACATACATCCAATTAAACTATTAACATGGGCTTTGTAAAGGAATTCAGGGAATTCGCAGTAAAGGGCAACGTTATGGATCTTGCCATCGGTGTAATCATTGGTGCTGCTTTCGCCAAAATCATAGATAGTTTTGTGAAAGATATTTTGATGCCTATTATAGGAATCATCGCCGGACCGCAGGGTTTTAAGAACTCATATGTAGTGCTCGGAGGTGGTGAAAATATTACAAAAGATATGTCGCTAGATCAAGCAAGAGAAACAGGTGCGAACGTCCTTGCCTGGGGAAGCTTTTTGACTATGGTCGTTGACTTCATATTAATTGCTATTATACTATTTACAGTGGTCAAAACCCTGAACCGCCTGCGAAGCGAACCAAAAACTAACACCCCCGTGTAGTTTATCAGAATTAAAAGATTTAAGACTTATATTTGTCTATATTACTCTTCAAACCAAAACTGATCTAAACTAGTATGAGAAAATTATTATTGTCTGTGCTGTTTGCAGCCGCAGCGTTTGGCGTGTATGCTCAAGACACAAATGACAAAAGCAGCAAGACAAAGAAAACTGCGGTAAAAGGCAAATGGGCAACTGGCGCCATGCTTGATCTTGCCGTTACTCAAACAGGTTCCAGAAATTGGGCTCCGGGGGGCGATAGATTCTCTCTTTCCGGAAATGCTTTTTTAACGTTATGGGCTAATCAGTCTAAGGGCAGAAACAACTGGGAAAATACTTTACAAATTAACTATGGTCTTCAAAGCAATAGAACTTTTGGTGTAGTAAAGAATGACGATAAGTTCGACCTCGTGAGTAAATGGAGACATGCCTTAGGGGCTAATGCGGCTACTTCTAAGTTTGGATGGGGGTTCTGGGGAGGCTTGCGTACACAAATGGTTGATGGTTACGACTATGACCAACATGATGGAAGCGAAGATACACGCACACGAATTTCCGACTTCTTTGCTCCCGCTATTACAGCGGTTTCAATAGGTGGCCAGTATGGTTCAAATGGATTTTTTGCACACATTGGTTTAGGCGGACGTTGGGTGATAGTAGCAAACAGACCTTACGAGCTTGCTGCTAAATATGGCGTTGATCCGGCAAGAGAAGTTAAAGCTGAGTGGGGGCCATTTGCTTCACTTGAATATAAAAAAGAGTTGATAAAGAATGTACATTACAGTGGCCGTATGGACTTGGCATCTGATTTTGTGGCAAAGCAACCTGGTAATATCGATGTTTATTTAACTAACATGTTCCATTTGAAAGTAAATAAATACTTAGGTGTTTTCTACAACTTTGATTTACAATATGATGATAACACACAGATCTTCGGATACGCAAAAAACAGCGCCGGAACGCAGTTGAAATCAGTTTTTGGAGTAGGGGTAAGTGTTAAATGCAGTAAATAATTTTAATATTTATAAAAAAGATCCCGCTGTCAAAAACAGCGGGATCTTTTTTTAAAAGTGGATAAATAAAGGATTTCGCTAACCATATTCCTGTTTTATTTGCATCAATAATTCTCCACAGTGAATACAGCTACCTATCAAATAAAACTGCCACAATTCGAAGGTCCGTTTGATCTCCTTTTATTCTTCATTGAAAGAGATGAACTGGATATCTATAATATTCCAATTACAAGAATCATCCAGGATTTTTTAGAATACATTCACTCACAAGAGGAGCATAATATTGAATTAAGCAGCGAGTTCATTCTTTTCGTTTCTACTTTGATGCGTATTAAAGCGAAGATGCTGTTGCCAAGGAAAGAGGTGGATGCTCAGGGTAATGAAATAGATCCCAGGCAGGAACTTATTGATAAGATACTTGAGTATAAAAGATTCAAAGAAGCGTCTGTTCAAATGGCTGAAATGGAGGCCATGCGCATGCTGATGGTCAAAAGAGGTAACCTTCAAAAAGAACTAACAGAGATCGGTGAAGAAGCATCAGAAGGTACGGAGATACAAACGGTAACCATGTTCAAGCTGATGAAAGCTTTTGAACGGGTAATGAAAAAGTTATACGACAACAATAACAAACCGGTTCATACGGTTGTGAAGTATAATTATACCATGGAAGAAAGCCGCGATCATATGCTCACCATGGTTCAAAATGAAAGGACAGTTGCTTTTGAAAAAGTGTTCGAGATATGCGAAAACCGTATTCACGCCATTTTCCTGTTTCTTTCTTTGCTGGAGCTTGTGCAGGCAAAGTACATGACCTTAATGGTAGGCGAAGGTCGTAACAATTTTATTCTCGAGTGGAATGAAAACAGGGAAGAAGAAGCTGAGCAGGCTGCTGATACTTCAAATCCTGAGCTTAATTAATGTAATATAGTTGTTGGTATTTATCCTAGTAAGCTACTTACTGTAATTGTTTCCTTCAATAAGGTTCTTACTGATTGAGCGATTGCCTGGGCATCATATTCACACTCCCTATGTAATTCTTTTAAAGTACCATGCTCTACCAATCGATCAGGGATACCAAGTATCTTAACTTCTGCCTGATAATTGTGTTCGCTCATAAACTCTAAAATAGCAGAGCCAAACCCACCTACTACCGTCCCATCTTCTACTGTAACTATTTTATTGTAACGTGAAAATACTTCATGCAATAATTCTTCATCAAGCGGTTTTGCAAAACGCATATCATAATGTGCAGGGTCAATGCCATCGGTTCGCAATTCCCTTATAGCAGCTTGTGCAAAGTTACCCGGATGCCCGAAGCTTAGAATAGCTACATCCTTACCATCTTTCAATTTTCTTCCTTTTCCAACTTGTATTTCTTCAAATGGAGTTCTCCATTCCGGCATTACACCTTCTCCTCGTGGATATCGAATAACAAAAGGAGATTTAGTTGAATCCAATTGGGCTGTATACATCAGGTTGCGTAATTCCTTTTCATTCATCGGTGCGCTGATGATCATATTAGGAATGCAACGGAAATATGCAATATCATAAGCTCCGTGATGCGTTGGTCCATCTTCCCCTACTAGCCCTGCCCTATCCAAACAAAGCACTACCGGTAGTTTTTGAATGGCTATATCATGAACTACCTGGTCAAATGCTCTTTGCATGAATGAAGAATAGATGTTGCAGAACACTTTCATTCCTTGTGTGGCAAGGCCGGCGCTAAGTGTAACAGCATGCTGCTCACAAATACCAACATCCAATGCCCTGTGAGGCATTTTTTCCATCATGAATTTCAAAGAAGAACCTGAAGGCATTGCTGGTGTGATACCCATTATTCTTTCATCTTTCTCAGCTAATTCAATGATTGAATGACCAAATACATCCTGGTATTTCGGCGGCTGCGGAACATCAAACTTCTTCTTGTATATCTCACCGGTCATCTTATCAAACAATCCCGGTGCATGCCATTTAGTTTGGTCCTTCTCCGCTAAAGCATAACCCTTTCCTTTTACGGTAACAATGTGCAGTATCTTTGGACCAGGAATCTTTTTTAGGTCTTGTAATGTATCAACAAGCTTGGTGATATTGTGACCGTCAATGGGGCCGAAGTATCTTATTTTAAGAGATTCAAATAGGTTCGCACTACTGCTCATCATTCCTTTTAAACTATCAGCCACCTTATGCGCCATCGTTCTTGTAAAACGCTTGCCGGGTAATTTGCCCAGTGCCTTCC
This sequence comes from Bacteroidota bacterium, assembly GCA_023429825.1. Taxonomy (GTDB): domain Bacteria; phylum Bacteroidota; class Bacteroidia; order Chitinophagales; family Chitinophagaceae; genus JAEZDC01. Next base: position 58,445 of record JAEZDC010000033.1, read on the forward strand.
ACACATCATCTTTCAGCTTATTATAAGTGGGGGATAAAGTAATATCAGTCAGATACTCTTTAAGGGCACCAACATTTGGGTCGATGCTCATGCAGTTATCGTTAAGAACAATTAACACGTCAGCATCGGTAACACCGGCATGGTTCAATGCTTCAAAGGCCAAACCTGCAGTCATAGATCCATCACCAATAACTGCTACTGATTTTCTATCTTCACCTTTAAGCTTAGCTGCGATCGCCATACCCAAAGCTGCAGATATAGAAGTAGAGGAATGCCCTACTCCAAAAGTATCATACTCACTTTCACTTCTTTTTGGAAAACCACTTAATCCTTTGTACTTACGATTGGTATGAAAGTTATCCCTTCTGCCAGTTAATATCTTATGTCCATATGCCTGGTGACCTACATCCCAAACTAATTGATCATATGGAGTGTTGTACATATAATGCAATGCCACTGAAAGTTCTACCACCCCAAGGCTTGCAGCGAAATGTCCACCATGTACGCTTACTACATCAATAATATATTGACGAAGTTCATCACATACCTGGTGAAGCTGATCTTTGCTGAGATTTTTTAAATCAGCAGGAGAATCAATGTGTCTGAGTAAAGGACCGGGAATTATTTCCATCGCAAAATGCAACGTTTATTATTTGTAAAAGTAATGCATTCAAGGTTTAGCATCGATGATTACTACTATTTGGGGCTCAAAATTCAGGAAAAGCTAAGGTTAGTTATCGTTTTTAATAACTACATAAGAATTCTTCCTTCCAAACAACCAGTAATTAGCTGAATATCATAATTTCAAGCGGCTGTTAATCATATCAAAATGTTCACTAAGATATTACTGCTATTCGCTTTCTTCCTTTCCACAGAAGTCTCTGCTCAAAGATTTGTTTCTTATAACATTAGGAATGGAAAAGGAATGGATAATAAGACTGACTATGAAAGAATAATTACTGTTTTCAGGAATACCAAAGCGGATTTTATTGCATTACAGGAAGTTGATAGTGTCACCAGAAGGAGTGATAGTATAGATGTATTACGACTATTATCATCAAAACTGAACATGCATGAACTATATGGTGCCGCCATCTCTTTTCAGGGTGGTAAATACGGTGTCGGTATCATGAGTAAGAAGAAAGCCATCAATCATTATACGATTCCTCTTCCGGGTAAAGAAGAAAAACGAGTGTTGCTAATCGCAGAATTCAAGAAGCATGTCATCTTCTGCACGCATCTTTCGTTAACAGAAACTGACAGAAATGCTTCCGCCAAGATCATTAATGAAGAAGCAAAGAAATTCAACAAACCTATTTATCTTCTCGGTGATTTTAACGCCGAACCTGGCTCTGAAACGATCAAACTACTGAATGAACAATGGCAATTGTTAAGCACGCCAAATCCAACCTTCCCGGCTGATAACCCAATTAAATGTATCGATTATATTTTCGGGCGAAATATTAAGAAAGCAAAAGCCAATTCTATTGTTATAGAAGAGCCAATCGCCTCAGATCACAGACCTGTCTTTGTTGAAATGATGCGCTGACCTACTTAGCGTTTTTATTGGTAGAAACTCTTTTCTGTTTAAGTATTATTTTACCATTTTCCTCCACAGAATAAAGGCCTAATCCTTTTATAAAGCAGAACTTTGTAGTATTACCATCTATTGTTTGCGTGAGATACAAACATTCAGTTTCTCCATTATCCAGAACAATCTTTCCAAATTCCGCTTTACTGTTTACCACAGATGAAACAGTTGAGTAACTCCATTCTATTGGATGGCTTTGAGAAGGTAGCTTTAGTAATGGAATATATAAAGCCGTATCAAAATTCTTTGCCACAAGAGCGGGTTTGCCTTTCGTTACCGGAGCGGCTTTAGTATAATTTAGCTTCACCAGTTTTATCTCATCATTGGAAAGGTTCCATGTGTATTTACCTACTTTTCCTGCTACCTTATAAAATATCTTACTGTTGCTATCATCCCATTCATATAGCGTGGCCATTTTAGCAGGAAGCTTTTTTGCCGCTATTGTAAAGGCTTTTTTACCTGACCCATCTACTACATCGGCAGGTTTAGTACTATAAACATATTCTTCCAATATTTTTTCAGTGGTATCTACCACATTCACTTGCGAAAGCCAAACCGGGACCTCTTTGAATATTATCTTACTATACTTTTTTCCGAATTGATCTTTCGTTAGTTTTTCAGTTAATTTATTTGCTGCAAATTTTCCTTCCAAGACCTTACCATCAGCACCTATTCTTTTTCCATATCCTTGCAGGTTTCCCGACAGCTTATCAAAAAAACCTTCATGATAACTTCCATCTGAAAGCCATGCTTTCCCTTCAACTAATTTAGCAGCAGTACTATCAAAAAACCCTTCTTCATATACGCCGTACTCGAATAATCTTTTGCCAGATCCATGCAATTTATTATTGACAAATTCTCCTGCCATTATAAATCCATTAGGCTGCGTAAATTTTCCTTTACCGTTGAACTTATAATTGAGAAAATCTCCTTCATATTTATGCCCCATACTATTTCTATACATCCCATATCCAGAAAATTCATTTGAAGAAAAATCACCATCATACTCATCACCATTTTTCAAACGCAGGATGCCTTTTCCATGTTTAACTCCTTTCGAAAAATCTCCTGTATAAACATTTCCATTTGCATAATTAAACACACCACGCCCATGTATTTCATTATCGTCAAAGTTCCCTTCATAAACATCACCACTACTCAGCTTCAGTTTACCAAAACCATCTTTCATATCTTTTTTCCACTCCCCGTTATATTCGTTACCGTTTGCATATTTCATTATTCCCTTCCCATCTTTTAGATCAGCTGCGAAATCTCCATCATAAGATTCTCCATTTTGATAGATGATCTTCCCTTTCCCGCTTTTTTGATCTTGCTTCCAATAACCTTCATACTCATACTTATTTATCACGTTCAGTTTTCCATAACCATCAAAATTTCCATTACGAAACTGGCCTTCATACCACGAGCCATCTGCCCAATCGTATTTTCCATCACCATGAAAACTACCATTATTGAAATCACCCCTGTATTTATTTCCGTTCGGCATTTCAAGATTTCCCCTTCCATCCCATTTGCCAGCTTTGAAATTTCCTTTATACCGTTTACCATCTGAATAGTAAAATTCTCCGTATCCATCAGGCTCATCGTTGCGATAACTTCCTTCGTAATATCCTCCTGAAGAAAATGTGATCTTACCCCTGTTATGCCTTTTTCCTAATTGAAAATATCCCTCATAATAATCACCATTACTATATCTCAACTTACCAAAGCCATGATAATTCCCCTGAGAGAAACTGCCTGAGTATCTCAGCTTATCTTCAATATAAGTTCCTTCACCTTCCATTTTATCGTATTGCCATTCTCCATCATACCAATTGTTGCTATTCCACTTCATCATCCCTTTTCCATGTCGCTTATCATTCCTCCATTCTCCGTCATAAGTACTTTTATCTTTCCACTTCCTATATCCTTTACCGCTTTTCTCATCATTATACCATTGCCCGTTGTATTCTCCGCCATCGTCCCATATCATATTTCCTTCGCCATGTTTTTTATTCATGTTCCAGTTACCTGAGTATTTCCAATTTCCTTTTCGTACCGCAACGCCATAACCATGAAAACTTCCTTGTTTCCAGGAGCCATTATACTCGTCGCCGTTTTTCCACTTAAAATATCCCTGCCCTTCTATCGCATCATCCTTCCAGTCACCACTATAGTATCGCCCGTCTTTAAAATTCACACTTCCCCTACCGCTTCTGTAGCTTGATGAAAATTCTCCCTCGTACATATCACCGTTCTTATAAGTCATTTTACCACGTCCATGCATCTCGTTATCCTTCCACATTCCTTCGTAATAATTTCCGTTGGTGAATAATCCTTTACCAAATCCATTAGCCATGTTATTACTTACTTCTCCATCATATTGCACCGATCCGGCCCTTGTATTAAAACTGAGCTTGGTTTGAGCAATGGAAAAACATGTAGTCAAAGTGAGGATAAATAGGAATACGCATTTCATAAGGAACAATTAACAGGTGAAATTAAGATAGCAGTTTTCTTTCACAATACCAGAAAACGGGTATTAGAAGTTTGTTAAGCAGAAGCTTGTGCTACTATTAAGCTTCGTTGCGTCGCACTCTTGTACGTTTATCTCTATACTGTGCAAAAAAAAGGATGATTCACATCATCCTCTTTATATCCAAAATCCAATATCCAATTTAGCTACAACCCATACTGTTACCACAGTTCAGGCATTTGTAACACGTTCCGCTTCTTATAGTGATATGCCCGCAGGTATTACAAGCAGGTGCATCGCTTTGCATATTCTTTGCAGCCGCGTTCACCATATCCAGGCTCGACTCAGCTTTAACAGCCACTGTCTTTTGCGCTTTCTGCGGAGCAGTGTTCGCAGCAGGAGCAGTAACTCTCACACTGCTTAATTCAGGTTTACCGAGATAAGTTATCTCACCGTCACCTTCACCGGTATTACCTATTTCAGGTTTATTCAGCACATGCACAAGATCAGTTCTGTTCAAATAATCAAACGCAAGGCAACGGAACACAAAATCGATCAACGATGTAGTTGTTTTAATATTCGGATGATCTACCATTCCGGATGGTTCGAATTTCGTGAACACAAACTTATCAACGAACTCTTCCAGCGGTACGCCATATTGCAACCCGATAGACACGGCGATTGCAAAGCAGTTGAGCATGCTTCTCATCGTAGCACCTTCTTTCGCCATATCGATGAATATCTCTCCCAAAGTACCATCAGTGTACTCACCGGTTCTTAAGAATAGTACCTGGCCATTGATCTTTGCTTTTTGTGTAAAGCCTCTTCTCTTAGCAGGTAATGTTTTTCTTTCAACGATCTTGGAGAGCTGGCGTTTAAATGTAGTATCAGTTGAAGCCTGCATTCTTTTATGCACTTCTTCTAATAGTTCTTCAACGGTCAGCTTACCTAAGTCAACAATATTGCTTCCTTCTGCAGGTGCTTCGGCTACAGCTTCAGCAGCTTCTTGTTTTGATTCTTCTGTTTTCTTTTTCTTATCAGACTTATTACTAAGTGGCTGAGATAATTTAGAACCATCTCTATACAATGCACAGGCTTTCAAACCTAACTGCCAGCTCAGCATGTAGCTATCAGCGATCTCTTCTACAGAGGCTTCATGAGGAAGGTTGATCGTTTTAGAAATTGCACCGCTTAAGAAAGGTTGACAAGCAGCCATCATTCTTATATGGCCATGTGCATGAATGAATCTTTCACCCTTCTTACCACATTTGTTTGCACAGTCAAATACAGGAAGATGTTCGTCTTTCAGATAAGGAGCACCTTCAACTGTCATCGTACCGCAGATATAATCATTAGCCGCATCGATTTCATCTTCAGTAAACCCTAAAGCTTCAAGAAGATTAAAGCTGAAATCATTGTATTGATCTGCTGTAAATCCTAATCTTTCTAAAGTAGCTTCACCTAAAGTGAATTTGTTGAAAACAAATCCAATTTCAAAAGCACTCTTCAATGAATCATCCAGTTTCTTGATCTCTTCTCCTGTAAATCCTTTTTCACTTAAAGACTGCGCATTGATGAAAGGAGCACCTTCAAAGCTTGCAGAGCCAACTGCATACTTAACAATAGCATCCACTTCTTTTTCGCTGTAACCTAAATTCTTTAATGCAGATGGAACAGACTGGTTGATGATCTTGAAATATCCACCACCAGAAAGTTTTTTGAATTTCACTAATGCAAAATCAGGTTCAACGCCGGTAGTATCGCATTCCATTACCAAACCAATTGTTCCTGTTGGAGCGATCACCGTAGTTTGTGCATTTCTATATCCATGTTTCTCGCCTAATTGCACTGCTTCATCCCATGCTTTAGTGGCTGCAGTCAGCAAATAATCAGGACAATACTTTGCTTTAATGCCAACAGGCTTTACACTCAAACCTACGTATGCATCTTCTGCATCGTAAGCTGCAGCCCTGTGATTACGCATCACACGCAACATATCTTCTTTGTTTTCTTCATATCTCGGAAATGCACCAAGGAATGAAGACATTTCAGCAGAAGTTTTGTAAGAGATCCCGGTCATTATCGCAGTGATAGCCCCTGCAATTCCTCTTGCTTCTTCACTATCGTAAGCGATACCACTTAACATTAATACAGAACCGAGATTAGCGAAGCCAAGACCTAATGTTCTGTAATCATAACTCAACTGAGCAACTTCTCTCGAAGGGAACTGGGCCATCAAAACAGAAACTTCCAACACCGTTGTCCAAAGTCTTGTAGTGTATTCCAACCCTTCTACATCAAAAGTGTTATCATCTTCATTGTAAAACTTGCGGAGATTGATCGATGCAAGATTACAAGCAGTATTATCTAAGAACATATACTCGCTGCAAGGATTAGAAGCGTTGATTCTTCCTCCCTTAGGGCAAGTATGCCATTCGTTAATTGTTGTATCGTATTGCGTTCCCGGGTCAGCACATCTCCATGCCGCATATGAAATTTGGTTCCATACTTCTCTTGCAGGGATCTTCTTCATTACCCTGCCATCAGTTCTTGCTTTCAATTCCCAGTCTTCATCTTTTTCTAATCTTTCGAAGAATTCGTTAGGAATACGAACAGAGTTATTAGAATTCTGACCGGAAACAGTCATGTAAGCCTCGCCTTCATAATGCGAATCATAACCCGCGGCGATCAACGCACCCACTTTATTTTCTTCTTCCACTTTCCAATTAATGAACTTCATCACTTCAGGATGATCCAGATCCAAACAAACCATTTTAGCAGCGCGCCTTGTAGTACCGCCACTCTTTATTGCACCAGCGCTTCTATCACCTATTTTCAAAAAGCTCATCAAGCCAGAAGATGTTCCTCCTCCACTCAGTTTTTCACCTTCACCACGAATTTGAGAGAAGTTGGTTCCCACACCACTTCCATATTTAAATATCCTGGCTTCTCTCACCCAGAGATCCATGATACCACCTTCATTTACCAGATCATCGCCTACACTCAAAATAAAACATGCATGTGGCTGAGGTCTTTCATACGCCGATGTTGATTTCTTAAGCTGCCCGTCTTTAGCATCAACATAATAATGCCCCTGTGGTTTTCCTGTTATACCGTAGCTCTCATGCAAGCCTGTATTAAACCATTGGGGACTGTTAGGAACACAGGCCTGGTTTAAAATACTATACACCAACTCTTCGTAAAATATTACAGCATCCTTTTCGCTTTTGAAATAGCCATAACGTTCACCCCAAACTTTCCAGCAATTGGCCATACGATGAGCAACCTGCTTGGCAGAAGTTTCTCTGCCAGTACTTCCATCCGGTTGTGGCACTCCGGCTTTTCTGAAATACTTCTGAGCAAGAATATCTGTAGCAATCTGGCTCCATTGTTTTGGAACTTCTACATTATTCATTTCGAATACAACTTCACCGTTGGGATTACGAATGATACTCGTACGGTAATCGTATTCAAACATGTCAAAGGGAGTTACTCCTTCCTTTGTAAAACGGCGGCTGAATTGCAGGCCTTTGTTAGAGCGCTGGTTGGGCATAAGCTGTTAAGTTTAATTGGGTGAAAGAATCTTTCCTTTAAATCAGGGATGGTTGACGAAAATATCTTTCTACTTTCAAAGTTCCCTTTCTGAAATATGCACCGCCTGTGGAAAATATTTGTGGAAAAGCATAAGCCGCAAGCCCTGACTGAATTAGCTGGAATGTTCACATACGTAGATAAATTAATCTGTCATTTTAACCCCCTGATTCAGGAAAAAATCGTAGATACTGATGCTGGGCAATGTTTAGCCTTATAGTATTATCTTTAGATATATTGCTACAGCAAGTTGGTACTTTATGCAGAAAAAGCAGGCAATAAATTGATTGAAAGCAACTTTTTTGCATTTTTGCAGGAAGCGACCCACATCATAATACATGAAACAAGGACTATATTCAAAATTCGCAGAACGTAAACGACTGGGCCGTAAGTCTTTTACCGTATTGATTGATCCCGATAAAGTTGATAATGCTAAGATCGAACACCTCGTAGGATTGGCTACATCTGCCAAGGTTGATTATTTCTTTGTAGGTGGAAGCCTTGTTATATCTAATCATTTAGATGAATGCATTCAGCAGATAAAAGCGAGTTGCGATATCCCTGTTATATTATTTCCGGGATCACCTTCGCAAGTGAGCCGTTATGCTGATGCCTTATTATACTTATCTCTTGTTTCGGGGCGTAATCCTGAACTTTTGATAGGCCAGCACGTGGTAAGTGCGCCCTTTGTAAAAAAATCAGGTCTTGAGATCATGCCTACAGGTTACATGGTGATCGATGGCGGTGCACCTACAACGGTTTCTTATATTTCTAATGCCACTCCTATCCCTTCCGACAAGAATGAGATCGCTATGTGTACGGCGATGGCAGCAGAAATGCTAGGAATGAAACTCATCTACATGGATGCAGGAAGCGGAGCTAAAAAGCCCATCCCTGAAAGCATGATCGAAAAAGTAGCAACTCATATAGAAGCTCCGTTGATCATAGGTGGAGGAATTATTGATCCCGAAAAAGCCTACCGCAACTGCCAGGCAGGAGCAGATGTTATTGTAGTAGGAAATGCAATTGAAAAAGATCCTTCTCTTATCAAGGAAATGGCTGCAGCGGTACATAGTGTTGCAGTGAACGTCTGAAACTTTCTTCTGTTGAATTTTTGTTAAGGAAATTACTATAGAATCCTGAGGCATTATTGTTGGTTGGCAAAAGAAAAACCAAACAACATGAAATCAACTTCTACCCTTTTTGCAATCATTATTGCTGTAGTATTTTCCTCTTGCCATCGTTATTACACTGCATCTTCGTTTGAAGAAAAAACAGCCAGGCATAAATCTATTGCAGTGATCCCGGCACAAATAGTAATGACAGGGACAAAGCCAAAAAGCCTCACCCAGGAGGACATTAAAAACCTTGAAGAATCTGAAGCCAAATTATTTCAACGCTCATTGTACAACAACATTCTCCTGAAAGCAAATTCAGGAAAGTATTCAATGGATGTTACTGTGCAGCCCTACGAAAACACTATTTCGATGCTTGAAGCAAAAGGCATCTCTATTCGGGAAGCATGGAAATCCGATGATGAATCTTTATGCAAAGCGCTTGGAGTAGACGCTATTGTAAGAATGAGTGTTCAAAAAGAACGTTACATGAGCGACCTGAGTTCTTTTGGAATAGACATGGGTTCCAGGATATTAAATACAGTAGTGAAACCAACAGCCCCCATCCCTACTATAACTAAAACAAACGATATTATTGCATCATGTGCTTTGGTAAGTAACGGAGAAACATTATGGAATGACAATTATAAGAGAGCAGCAGACTGGAGTTCTCCGGCAAATCTTATAATAGAAAACATCACAAAAAAATTCGCTAAGCATTTTCCTTATAGAAGAAAAGCGTAAGGCTAACACTTAAATAATAAGCCCGCAATTGCGGGTTTATTATTTAAATATAAATGTAGTTTATCTGAGATCTTCAACCTTAACTCTCGAAGGAGTTTCCTTTCCTGCCACAATACCTTTAGCACTGATAGCTATAGAACGAATGATCGCTGCCATATTATCCATATCCAATGTTTCTATTTCATCATCTGGTTTATGATAGTGCTTTTCATCTTCCATTTTAGCTGTAGAGATCGTATGTGCAGGAACACCTAGCCTTGCTAAAGTAGCATTGTCTGAACGGTAGAACAATTGCTGCTGAGGATAAGGATCAGGATGAAATGTAAACCCGCTGCCTTCTAAATTCCTTTGCAGAATTGCGCCCATATCTGTTTTCTCAAACCCCGTGATGTAAGCTGAGTTCTTACCCCATTTACTTTCAGTTCCTATCATCTCGATATTGAACATTGCCATCACTTTTTCCGGCTGCATTTGTTTTGAAAAATATTGTGATCCATAGCCACCCATCTCCTCTGCGGTGAAGGCTACAAACACAAGCGTTCTTTCATTATTATTAAGTGCCTTGTAATATTTTGCAAGCATGATCATTGCTGTAGTTCCTGCAGCATCGTCATTTGCCCCATTATAGATAGAATCTCCTTCAGCATTTGGCTTGCCTATTCCCAAATGATCATAATGTGCGGAGAAGATCACATACTCATCTTTTTTGCTTTTGCCCGGAATAATACCTGCAACATTTGCAAACTTCGTTTCTGTCACCTCGTGCTTTGCAGAAATGCTATAAGTAGAAGGATCGCCTGCAGATAGCACAAACACCTGCGAAGCATTTGACTTGAACATCGCACGTTTTAATCCGGTTAGCCTGCTGAAATTCTTCATATGAGCCGTATCAACCATTACAAACAAGTTCTTACCCGACGACGCATATTTCCTTGCTTCATTGAAGAAATTCTGATTGCCTCTGATGTATACCTTTTCATAACTGGATTTCTCATTCATATTGATCTCCGGCTGAGTAGTTAATACAACCACATAGCTCTGATCTACTTCCTTTCCATCTAAAGTCATGGCAGCGCCCTTAAAATTCGCTCTGAACATTCCAAACTCCTGGCGATAATCTTTTAATCCATTTAAAGGCTGTAATCCTATCGAACGAAATTCATTTGCAATAAAAGATGCAGCTTTTTCAATTCCTGGTGTTCCAGCTCTTCTGCCTTGCATGTCATCGCTGGCAAGTGTCTTCTCAATTCTTTCTACTTCTGTTTTATTAATGATCGCATTAATATCCTGCGAAAAAGAAAAATGGGTTGTAAGTAATAACAACCCGGCTAAGTACGATTTCCTCATATTGTATTTGTAAAATTTATTAAAGACTCATCATCTCCTTGAACTTCACCGTTTGCCTCCTGCTCACTTCTATCTTTTCACCACCTTTTAATTCTACCAGTAAACCACCGTTAAAATAAGGTTCGATCTTTTCGATCCATCTGAGATTGATGATATGTTTCCTATTAGCTCTGAAAAAAGTCTTTTCATCCAGTCTTTCTTCTAATGCATTAAGTGATTTTAAAATAAGTGGCTTATTTGTTCCAAAGAAAACTTTTGCATAATTGCCTACACTTTCAAACAACCTGATCTCATTTAACTTAACGAACCAGCACCGCTCTCCATCTTTTACAAACACCTGGTCGTTATCGGTTAAAGGGCCGCGATTGAAACCATTTTCACCTGCTCTCTCCCTGCTCAATTCATATTGTAGCTTATGAATAGCATCAGCTAATCTTTTCGGCTCAACTGGTTTAAGTAAATAATCAAGCGCATTAACTTCAAATGCTTTCAATGCATACTCATCATAGGCTGTAGTAAATATCACTCTCGGTGCTTTCTCTAATTCTGCAAGTAGATCAAAGCCTGTTTTACCGGGCATTTGAATATCTAAAAAAATAAGATCGGGATTGAGCGTCTCAATTTTTTCAATGCCTTCATCTACGTTACCGGCCTCATCTACAATTTCAATATCGCCGAATTCTGCAAGAAGTTTTCTTAATTCATTTCTTGCCAATCTTTCATCATCAATCAGGATAGTTTTAACGGGCATGTCTTTCTATAGTTTATTATGATTGTTATTTAGCCGTTTAAAGGCATTATCACTTTTGCTTCCACCAGATTTTCAGAAGCATCTGATATTCTGAATTTCGCATCCTCGCCATACATTAATTTCAGGCGACTCATTGTACTTGCAATACCAAAGCCATCAGGATTTCTCGAACCATTCAACTTGCCGGTGTTTTGCACTACCAGTTCGTAATGATTATTCTTAAAGTCTGAAATTATTTTGATCTTTCCACCCTCTATCTGTTTACTGATGCCGTGTTTGATAGCATTTTCAACAAGTGTTTGCAACATCATAGGAGGCACCTGCTGATCCAGCGTTTCTTCGTCAATATCATATTCAACTCTGAGCCTGTCCTCAAAACGAATATGTTCCAAAGCAAGATAATCCTTTACAATACTCAATTCTCTTTCTAATGAAGTAGTCTCCGTTTTTTCTGCGTGCATACTGCTACGCAAAATATTACTGAGCTCTGTAATCGCTGTTCTTGCTCTTCCAGGGTTTTCATCTACCAACGCTCTTATACTATTCAATGCATTGAAAATAAAGTGCGGATTGATGTGTGCCTTGATCGTTTTCAACTCAAGATCTTTTACCAACCTTTCCAATTTGATCTTATCAATCTGCTCCTGCCTGCTCTTCTCCACGAAGTGGTAAGCAAAATAGATCAGGTTCCATATTGCCAGGAAAAGAAATGAACCGAACGATGCATACAATACTTTATTCCAAAGTGAAAGTTCTCTCATTCTATCAGCTTCCCAACCCAACACCTGTTCGGTCCAAACAGTCATAAATGCAAAGAGGAATGAGAAACCAAAAGTGGTGAGGAACATGTGAATGATCTGCTGATTCAATCGCTTATTCAGCAAACCGGCCTGCAAAATAAAATATCGCATCAGGTGCGTGATAGCCAACCCAAAGCCCGCATCAAGAAAAAGCACATTGAAGAAAAAAGGCTGCTGCCGTGTAGCAATAGTGAAATAAAAAAAAGTGTAGGTAAGTATATATGTACTCCATCCCCCAATCTGGCACCACCAATATGCTGAAATCTTCTTTTTCATCACCAATAAAATTAGCTAACTGCGAATTGTAGAAATTCTTCGTTTATGATTAAAGGCAAAATAGCAGGCTATCTGGCTCAAAATATTGTAAAAATCGGATATAAGATAACGTTTATAACAGTTTTATGAGACCAGCTGATGTTTGTCATAGCATCGTCTGTTGCGTCGCACTCTTGTACATTCCTACATTATGCAACATATCAATTCCTGACAGGCTTACCCGTCTTCAACACAGCTTGAATTCTTTCCAATGTTTTTCGCTCACCACACAAACTCAAAAACGCCTCTCTTTCCAGGTCAAGTAAATATTGTTCTGAAACTAAAGACTGCTCACTCAGATCGCCTCCGCACATTACATAAGCCAATTTTTTTGCAACTGTTGCATCATGGTCTGTCGCATAATTCGCTCTCCACATACCGTTAATGCCTGCGTACAACGCACCTAAAGCAGAGCGGCCTAACACTTTAATATCTTTCCTCTGAACTGGTGTAACATAACCCTGGTCATATAATTCAATCACAGATTTTTTAGCTTCTGCAATTCTTCTCGATTGATTCACTACCACTTCGTCCAATCCTTTTCTAAGCATACCAATCTCATAACCTTCGAAACCTGACGTCGCCACTTTGGCTGTAGCAATATTGAAGAAACGATGCTTTAAAGTATTTGTTTCAGGTTCGTCTTCATGCATTTCATCAGCAGCTCTTAACACAAACTCTTTGGTACCACCTCCTCCCGGAATTAACCCAACACCTAGCTCCACCAAACCAATATAAGTTTCAGCAGCAGCGCAAACTTTATCTGCATGTAAACTTAATTCACAGGCTCCGCCAAGCGTTAACCCATGTGGTGCTACAACTACGGGAACAGAAGAATAACGGGCTCGCATCATCGTGTTTTGAAACATGCGAATTGCCATATCAAGTTCGTCGTACTCTTGTTCAATTGCAAACATGAAGATCATTCCAACATTTGCACCTGCAGAAAAGTTGGGTCCATCATTAGCGATCACCAATCCTTTGAATTTTTCTTCAGCAGTAGCTATAGATTTTTGTATTCCTTCTAATACCTCACCCCCAATACTGTTCATTTTCGTACTCCATTCAAGAGCAGCAACACCATCACCAATATCGTACAGACGACATGCACTGTTTTTCCAAACAGTCTTATCGCCGTAATTATTCAGGACAATAAATGATTCGGCACCCGGAATCTCCTTATAAGATTTAGATGCTGCATCGTAATACAAACGTTTACCCTTCTCAATCTTATAAAATGTTTTGTTTCCTGCAGTGATCATTTCATTCACCCAACTTGCCACTTTGTAACCTGCATCCTGCATTTGCTTTAGCGTATTCTCTACGCCAACAACATCCCAGCTTTCAAAAGCACCGATCTCCCAACCAAAACCCGCTTTCATTGCATCATCAACCCTGTATAATTCATCACTGATCTCAGGAATACGATGAGAGATATAAGAAAATAATGAAAAATGAAACTGACGATAGAATTCACCAGCCTTATCTTGTCCTGCAGCTAATATCTTCAAACGTTGTTTTAGATCTTCAACGGGTTTAGCGGCTTCTATGGTTGCAAACTTTGCTTTATTACGAGGAGCATACTCCAACGTTTGCAAGTTCAATACATGAATTTCTTTGTCGGATTTTCTTTCCTCAGGACTACCTTCTGTCAGTGGAATTTTTATCTTTTTAAAAAATCCTTGTCCACTTTTATCACCCAGCCAATTATTTGTAACAACTTTCTCTAACCACGAAGGAATATTGAAAATTTCTTTCGCTTCGTCAGTTGGGCAATTCTCTGCAACTCCTTTTGCCACTTTCACCAAAGTATCAATACCCACCACATCTGCTGTTCTGAAGGTTGCAGATTTTGGACGACCAATGATCGGTCCAGTCAACCCATCGATTTCATCAACAGTTAAGCCTAGCTTATCCATGATATGGAAGATGCTCATGATACTAAATACACCGATCCTGTTTGCAATGAATGCAGGCGTATCTTTTGCAAGTACTGTTGCTTTACCTAAATACAGATCACCATAATGCATCAGGAAATCAACAACGGCAGGATCTGTATCAGGCGTAGGAATGATCTCTAATAAACGCAGGTACCTTGGTGGATTAAAAAAGTGCGTTCCGCAGAAATGCTTTTTGAAATCATCGCTTCTTCCCTGAGACAATAAATGAATAGGTATTCCTGAAGTATTGGAAGTGATGAGTGTGCCCTGCTTCCTGAATTGCTCCACTTTTTCATAAACGTGTTGCTTAATATCTAATCTTTCAATCACTACTTCAATGATCCAGTCAGCTGAAGCAATATCCTTCATGTTATCATCGAAATTTCCGGTTGTTATTCGCTTAATTACATCCTTAGTGTATACAGGCGAAGGATTACTCTTTAATGCAGCTTGCAATGCGTCGTTAACTATTTTATTCTTTTCGGCTGCCTTTGCATCTGCAGCCACATCCTTTGGAACTATATCCAGTAACAATACCTGAACACCTATACCTGCAAAATGACAAGCGATTCGGCTTCCCATAACTCCACTTCCTAATACTGCAACTTTCTTGATAACTCTCTTCATATAATTAGTTAGTTATGCAACTATCTCCCGAAGGTAATAAAAAAGCCACCCGAAAATCAAGTGGCTTTACACAAATAAATAATGCTTATCAGCTTACTGATGAACCTTCATCAACCTTTCCTTCAGGATTAATGAAATGAAGCTTACCGCTCTTGTCCTCAGCCATCAGTATCATTCCCTGGCTTTCAATCCCTCGCATTTTTCTTGGTGCAAGATTGGCAACGACTGTCACTTGCTTACCTACAATATCCTCCGGTTTAAAATGCATAGCGATCCCTGAGACAATAGTCCTTTTCTCAAACCCCATATCAACTTCCAATTTCAAAAGTTTATCTGCTTTCTCTACTTTCTCTGCGGCTACAATCGTTCCTACACGAAAATCCATTTTAGCAAAATCGTCATACACGATCTCTGCTTTCAAATTTGATTGTGCTTCCTCAATATTTTTTACTTCTTCCACTTTATTCTCTTTTGACTTTTGACTTTTGATCTTTAATTTCTCTAACTGCTCTGCTATTTCAGCATCTTCCACTTTTCTAAACAACAACTCGGGTGCTCTCAAACTATATCCTACGCTAAGCAATTTTAATTTGCCAGCATTCTCCCAGTCAAGCATTTTATCAACCACTTTCATCATATACAACATCTTCCTTGCAGTGTTCGGTAAAAACGGATTGATAAGAATTGCGAGATTTGCAGTCAACTGTAAACACAAATGCATACAGTTGTCTATTTGCTTTTGTGCTGCCACTCGCTCTCCTTCGGATAGCGCTGGGGTGAGGTTTTTTGCAACAATCCACGGTTGTTTCTTCTGCATGTATTGATTACCCTTTCTTGAAAGGTCGATCACCTCAAATTGCGCTTCCCTGAAATTGTAGCCCTCAAGAAGATTTTCGATTTTTCTTTTTGAATTTTGAATGTCCTCAATCAATTGCCTGTCGTTATCATCCAGTATATCTTCATGCAGCTTCGGCACTTTACCATTGGTCAATTTATGCATCAGCACCCAGGCCCTGTTCACAAAGTTTCCAAACACCGCCACCAATTCGTTATTCACCGCATCCTGGAAACCTTTCCATGTAAACTCACTATCTTTTGTTTCAGGTGCGATCTGGGTTAAATAATATCGCAACGCATCCGCAAACTGAACACCGCCATTATCTTTTTTGATCCAGTCATTAATGTAATCATCCATTTCAATGCTCCATCCCCGGCTGGTACTCATCTTATCACCTTCGAGGTTCATGAACTCATTAGAAGGAACATTTGCCGGAACAATATTGCCGTGCAATTTCAAAATGATCGGGAAAATGATCGCATGAAAAACAATGTTATCCTTACCAATAAAATGTACAAGATTTGTATCCTTATCAAACCAATACGGCTTCCAGTCTTTATCATTATCTATTGCCCACTGACGGGTCGCACTCACATACCCGATCGGTGCATCGAACCATACATACAAAACTTTACCCTCCGCATCAGCCACCGGAACTTTCACACCCCAATCAAGATCTCTTGTCACTGCTCTGGGTTGTAACCCCCCATCGATCCAACTTTTGCATTGACCCACCACATTTGCTCTCCAATCATCTTTATGTTCTTTCAATATCCATTCCCTCAACCAGTCTTCATGTTTGTTCAAGGGCAGATACCAATGTTTGGTTGATTTTTTTATTGGCTTTGCGCCACTCAAGGTAGAGACCGGGTTGATCAATTCATCAGGACTTAAACTCTTGCCACACTTTTCGCATTGATCTCCAAAAGCACCATCATAACCACAATTCGGACAAGTGCCTTTAATAAACCTGTCTGCTAAAAATGTTTTCGCTTCTTCATCATAATACTGCTCCGTCTCTTTTACTTCCAGTTCACCGGCTTCATTCAACGTTTTGAAAAATTCCTGCGATGTTTCGTGATGGATCTGTGCTGATGTTCTGTGGTAAATATCAAACTCGATCGACAGATCTTTAAAATTCTGCTCAATAATGGGATGATACTTATCAATGATCGCCTGTGCAGTAGTTCCTTCCTTCATCGCCTGTATGGGTATTGCTGTACCATGCTCATCACTTCCACATACAAATACCACATCTCTTTTCTGCGCTTTCAGGTATCGCACATAAATATCTGCAGGCAGATACGCTCCCGCCAAATGGCCAATATGCTTGAGCCCATTTGCATAAGGTAGTGCTGCAGTAATTAAATATCGTTTAGGTAAATTCATTTTTGTGTCCTTAGCTTTTTGTTCTTAACTCATCGTTCCTTGCGTCGCACTCTTGTACTATAGTTTTTATAGCAACAAAAGATGGGTTGCAAAAGTAAGTAATCAATCCTGAAGGGTTAATGTGTGTTTCTGATGCCATATGATCCGAACGACGAAGTGATTGCGACGCAACAGGCGATGCCATGAAAAACCGAAGCCGGTACACATAAAGATGTGAAAGCCTTGTTTAAAAATACCAGCGGTAAGGTATTGCATAAGCAAGGAATTATTTTTACGTTTATCAACCAAACAACCTCCTTTGAACCGTAAAGCTTTTTTGAGATCATTTATTCCTGCTGCGATTGGAGCAATGGCTTCCAAAAAGCTTTTGGCCGCACCCGTCAGTACAGATTTCATTACCTCGGCTGCCACACCTCCATTTTTAAAGGAAGGAAATACTGTCGGCATCACCTGCCCGGCGGGATATGTAGAAACAAATAATCTTCAAAGTTGTTTTAAGACCTTAAAGAAATGGGGCCTGAATGTAAAATACGGTGATACGGTGGGCAAGCGCTGGCAACGCTATGGCGGAACAGATGCAGAACGTTTGAGGGATTTTCAATCGTTATTAGATAGCGACTCAGTAGATGCCATCATATTCGGAAAAGGTGGTTATGGTACCATGCGTATCATTGATAAGATCAACTGGGAGAAGTTCAGGTATAAACCAAAATGGTTGGTGGGCTTCAGCGCTCTTACTACAGTTCACCTGCATATTCATAGCAACCTGGGAATTCCAACGATACATGCAGATATGGGAATGGGGCTGGTAGCTGATGATACTGCATCCACCAGCTTGCAGGATATTTTGTTTGGCAAGCCTGTGAATTATTCTGTAAAAGGTTTTGAACTGAACAGGCCTGGTAATGCTTCAGGTGTTTTGGTTGGCGGTAATCTTAGTTTGATACAAGCCTGCAGTGGAAGCAAAAGCGATATTGACACAGAAGGAAAGATCCTTTTCATAGAAGATGTGAACGAATACAAATACCAGATCGATAGAATGCTCACGCATCTTCAACGCAGTGGCAAACTGGATAAACTGGCCGGGCTGGTAGTAGGTGAATTTTCTGCTACTAAAGAACACCACGAGATCGTTTACGAGCAATCTTTAGAAGAGATCATCTGGGAAAAAGTAAAAGAATACGATTACCCCGTATGCTTCCGTTTTCCTTCAGGTCATATCAAAAACAATCTTGCATTGAAGCTGGGCGTACCATACCAGTTGAGTGTATCCAAACAACAGGTTGATCTCAAAGAAACCCTTTTACCTGTCTACACCAACATGCCTGCTGCAAAAGATTCTACCACCACCGGTATTAGATAAGTTTATTAATTTGTTGTATGATCATTCCTCCTTATCTCAAACAAGGTGACACGATTGGCATTGTTTGTCCGGCCGGGTATATGCCTTCAGAAAAAGCACAAACCTGCATTGAAGTATTGCAGCAATGGGGCTTCAAAGTAAAAACCGGTAAAACACTCGGCAACCAATTTCATTATTTCTCCGGTACTGATGAAGAACGTTTGCAGGATCTTCAACAGATGTTGGATGATGCAGAAGTGAAAGCCATCCTCTGCGGCAGGGGTGGTTATGGATTGAGTAGAATGATCGATCATATCAATTTTAAAAAGTTTGAGAAGCATCCTAAGTGGATCATCGGCTTTAGCGACATCACCATTCTCCATGCACACATTGTACAGAACTATAAAATAGCAACGCTGCATGCACCGATGGCTGCTGCATTTAATGATGAAGGATATAATAACCAATATGTTCAATCGCTCAGAACTGCTTTAACAGGCGAACCTGCTAAATATTCGCATTTACCTCATGCATTTAATACTACAGGTGAATGTGAAGGAAGATTGGTTGGTGGCAACCTCGCATTGGTAGCACATTTGGTAGGCTCTTCTTCTATCTACAACACCAAGAACAAAATCTTATTCCTGGAAGATGTAGGCGAGTACGTGTATAATGTTGATAGGATGATGATCCAGTTAAAACGCAGTGGCATGTTTGAAAAACTGGCCGGCTGTATCATCGGCGGTTTTACTGATATGAAAGATACCACTACTCCTTTCGGGCAGGATGTGTATGATGTTATTAAGTTTCATCTGAAAGATTATGATTATCCCGTTTGCTTCCAGTTCCCAGTAAGCCATGAAAAAGAAAACTACGCATTGAAAGTCGGGGTAAAGTATCAGCTCCAGGTAACAGCAAATGCTGTATTGCTAAATGAAAGTTGATCATATTACAATAAATACCAGCTTCACGGTATTGTGCAACACTCATTGGATGATCATATTTGATGAAATTTAAAACATGATCATCGTAGTCAACCACAAGATCAGTAACCCGCAGAGTTTCTGGGCCAGTGCACAGGAAAGTTTACCCAAGCTTCCAGAAGCTGGGGTACAAAGAGTAGTGCAGGTAATGCCAAATCAAACAATGACAGAAGCTACCTGTGTTTGGGAAGCCGACAGCATCGATACTTTAGATACATACCTCCGGAGCAAAGTACAAGACTGGAGCTCTGAACAATATCACGAAGTAAACACTACGAATGCAATGGGACTAACCCTTTGAAAACTTGTTTCATTCTTTCCTTTGCTGTTAGCGGTCTCCTTTTGGAGATCGCTTTTTTTGTGATAGCCACGGATTACACGAATTAACACGGATTATAAAAGACAAAACCACAGCAGCACCTAAATGTTTTTCCATCTGTGATAATCCGTGCCATCCGTGGCAAACATTTCACGCCGGCAGGCGTCGCGTCTTTACCTTTTCTTTGCACCAATGCATGTTGACGTTATCATCATCGGCCAGGGCATCTGCGGAACTTTTCTTTCATGGAACTTGATGAAGTTGGGAAAGAGTGTGTTAGTCATCGATGAATGCAAACCTTTCACCTCATCCAGGATCGCAAGCGGTGTTATCAATCCTGTTACCGGCAGACGCATCGTAAGAACATGGATGATCGAAGACCTGCTTCCTTTTGCCGAACGATCTTACCAAACATTTGAAAAGGAATTGAACGTTGAATTGATCCGTCAATGCAATGTGCTTGACTTTCATTCAACACTTCAAATGAAAGAAGCATTTGAAAAAAGATTAGCCGAAGGTGAGACCTATCTTGAACACCACGATTCAACTTCCTGGAAAAACTATTTCAACTTCATCTATGGCATCGGCGAAGTCAACCCCTGCCTGCTCATTGATCTGAATGTATTGATCGATACCTGGCGCTCGCACCTTCAACAACAGGATGCGCTGCTACAGGAAAGATTCGATATTCAACAGCTGCAGGTCACCAACGAAAAAATTATTTACAAAGACATCACTGCCGATAAGATCATCTTCTGCGATGGTGTAGCAGCATACGCCAATCCATATTTTAGCTTATTGCCTTTCGCTCCCAACAAAGGAGAAGTATTGATCATTCACATTCCCGGTTTGCCACGAACCAATATTTTCAAGCAAGGCATCAGCATTGTGCCCTGGAAAGACGATGATCTTTTCTGGATAGGATCATCTTATCAATGGACATTCGATAACGATCAACCCACCGAGAGCTTCCGCATCAAAACAGAGAACGCATTACGCTTCTGGTTAAAGCTTCCATTTAAAGTGGTAGATCATCTGGCCGCGGTGCGACCTGCCACCATTGAAAGAAGGCCGTTCGTTGGCTTTCATCCAGTGCATACCAACGTGGGTATATTCAATGGTATGGGAACAAAAGGTTGTTCACTCGCTCCTTACTTTGGTGAGCAGTTGGCGCACCACATCATAAATGGAAATGCTATTGCACCCGAAGCCGATGTGCAAAGATTCAAGCGAATTTTAAGTAACCTCTAGCACTAAAAAATTATTATTGCGACCTCAAATACATGTCATGCCCCAACAAGAGACCTACAACATCCCCATCCGCTACCGGCGAATGGAAAACCTGCACATTGTTTTCTGGCTGTTGAAAGATATCAGTTGGTGCATGATCTGGAAGCCGCTCGGTATCGCCATGATATTTCCCACGCTCATCATTGCCATCGTCATCTCCATCCGTACAAGGCAGATCGTTTCTGAACTCTGCCACAACCTCGCTATCGTTGTCTGGATCACAGCCAACTCTTACTGGATGATCGCAGAGTTTTTACATTTTGATGCAGAGATCGTTACAGGCAACATTACTTACAAACATCTTTCTGTTATTCCGTTTACGATAGGAATAATCATTCTTGCTTTTTATTATTTGTATTGGAGGCCGAGGCATAAGGGAGAAGTGGAGACGATGTGAGTCATTGCAAAAAGCTTTCATAAATTTATTACTCTAACATTTTGCAAATATGTGGAGACGGATTATCGCATATATTTTATTTGGCTTGGGTATCTTAACCATCACTTTCTTTAGAAAATATTCAGGCGAAATAATTCCATATCCATTTTTGTTTTGGTTGCTAGGTATTGCCATGTTTTTTGGTGGCTTTTTATTTCTGCGATATACTCCTAGCAGAAAAGAACTAACGATACAAAAACAGATTTCAGAAATGATTTCTGACCTTAAAGAAAATGGTGAAAGAATCTTGGTTGATTTAAGTCAATGTGAACTGAAAGAGCATAATTATTTTGAGGAAAAAGAAAGGTACGGGCACAAAACTGAGTTATTAACATTAGATATTGAGCGAGAAATTCAAGCTTGGAACTCAATAAGCGGAAGTTCTATGGGCAATTTTGAACAGGTGCAGGTAAAACAAACGGTTATGGTGTATCTAAGAGCTAACAATCAAACTGGTAAAACTGAAAAATTTATTAGCAGGATAATACCTAAGGATAAAGTAACATTAGCTTTTTACTTAAATCAGCAAAAACAAACGACACTCTATGTTGATAGAGTGGATAGGAATAGATATTACTTTGATCTCGACTTTTTATCAAGATAATTCTGCATCAACGATCATGGATGAGTCCCTTTCCCAAGCAATTCAAAAGATAGAACATCTCGCTACAGCTTCTAAACTCAAAAGATTCCTGCATCATCCCTTAAAATATGTTTTTGCACTATTTAGCCGAACGCTTTATTACAAGCTCACAAAAAAAGGAATACTTATAAACACCAAAACTGCATGGAACGATCCCATCTCTGTAATACTCCCGGCCGGTACAGATATTTATTTAACAGGAGGCAAATCTGACGACTCTGAAATAAGACTGGCTAAATTCATAGCCAACATACTTCAACCAGGAGATGCTTTTATTGACGTTGGTGGTCACTTTGGATACTATACTTTGCTTGCAAAACAATGCATAGGTGATCAAGGAAGAATATTGACCATAGAAGCCTCTCCTGCCATTTTTAAAATTCTCCAAAGGAACATCAGCAAACACAAAAATATTATTGCCGTAAACGCTATTGCAAACTCCACAAATGAACTCACAAGCTTTTATGAGTTCCCAGTATTGCAGTCAGAATACAATACGATCTACCCGAAACAATTCGAAAGTGCAGAATGGTTTCAAAGCAGTACTTATACGAAAAGCGAATTAGCCTCTGTAAAGCTCGATGACCTTTTAACGCAATACCAGTTAGCACCAAAGATCATCAAGATCGACACGGAAGGAGCAGAATATGATGTACTTAAAGGCTGCGAAGAATTTTTAAAATCAGGTATTGATTGTTATATAACGATCGAGTACTTAAGTGCAACGAGAGATAATACGAAACATAAACAGGCTGTACAATTTCTTAATGAACTTGGTTACATTAGTTATGAAATTGATGCAAACGGAAATTTGCAACTGTGTGCGAATGCTGATGAACTATTATTAAAGAATAATGTAGAGAGTGAGCAGTTGGTGTTTAGGAAATAGACGTTTAATATTTAGTCTTAGAACTTAATTCCCGCCGCAAAACTGAAACCAGTATGTCCTTTATCACCTCCAGCTTTAGACGTTAGATCTGCAATTGTAAAGTTGGCAAGAATGTAAGGAGCTGTCTTTCCAGAACCTATCATACCAAAACCTATTTTTCCAAAGAAACCGCCATTGGTAATGTCAGCATTAACATTTCCTCTTGAAACAAACATATAACCGAGTTGAGCATTACCTAAAGGCGAAAGCTTGCCTTTATCGTTATAAATAAACATTTTGAAATAGGTAGGTATAGCAATAGAAGTATTTTTAAACTTAGTTACTCCAAGGCCACCACCTAAAAAACCACCTTTACTGAATTGGCCACCTATAGCGATATTAGCTTCGAACGCATTATCAACATCTTTCAACTTCAATAATCCTACATCAACTGATGCAGCCATTTTTTGGCCTGAACCGAACAATGGTAATAGCAAAACTGAAAGAAAAATTAGTTTCATCATTGCTTTTGAGATTTATGAATCTAAAATACAACTTTGTCATTGCAGCCGTTTAAGCCAATTATAACCTTAGATGAAACTTGAATCACTACTTCTTCTTCGGCGCCACCCGTACTTTCCACAGATATACCAAACCCCCACCGCAGTCTTGCCTATTCTTCACCATGAAGCCTTTGAAGGAGCCACTTAAAACTTCTTTCTTTCCTGCTCTACCGTATGACAAGTCACATTCCATGAAGCAGTTTTCAGATTGCCTTGCCTGTTCCACTTCTAGAATACGGGTCTCTTTCAATATAAACTTATTCGTTGCCGGATCGAATATCCCATCCGCTTTTGCCGCAGCATAATAATTGAATTTACTGGTATAAGTGGTGCATGAATACTTACCGGCATTGACTTGCTTTATTACTACTTCGAAATACGTGGTGTCTTTAAGAACCAGGTCTCCATTCACGAAATCTGTAACAAAATATCCCTCCCATTTACCAGCCACGGTTTGGCTGTTGGCGGTAGTGCATAGAAAAAGAATAATGACGGTAAGATGAATTGCCTTGAACATGGTTGTAAGTTAGTGAGACCATTTGTAGTTGCCACAAATAGATGAACTGTCTTTAATGGCGGTTAATATTTTGGGAGGCACGGAACTGTCAATTCGTCTCCCGAATGAGCTTCCGCACTCCCCGAAGCATCTTCCGTACTGCCAAAATCATCTTCCGCCTTTCCCGAGCCACCTTCCGTACTGCCCGAATGAGCTTCCGTATCTCCCGAACCATCTTCCGCCATTCTCGAATTAGCTTTCGCACCACCCAAATCTTCTTCCATAAGCCCCGAACCAGCCTCCGCCTTAATTAAATTCATGTGGTGATAACATTATTCTCATACTAAGCTTTATACATGTTCCGTTCTAGAGCAGTTATCTATTTTATTTCACCCTAAATTCAAAAAACGTATGGCTCAGGAAGCAACACGTGATTACAAATTCAGTGACGGCACGCTGAAACAATATGCCGATAAAGTCGTAACAAGTATTACAAGAGACGCTGCAGACTTTGCCACCCGCGGTGTAAATGGCGCCACACTTACGGCATTCCAGGGATTGATCGATGATTTTGATGGTAGCTCTACTGATGAAGAGTTGGTCGGTTACATTACCACAGCTACCGAACAAAAAGATGCGGCCAGGGAAATAGTAGTTAAACACATCCGTAAAGTTCGCGGCATTGCCGACGTAACGTTCCAGGGGAAAGGTTTGTACAACAGCTTTGGATTTGAAGATATGTCGAAGCTTAGTGATGATGATCTATGCCGGATGGCTGGTCGTGTACATCGTGTTGCTACAAAATTTCTAACAGACATGCAGGCTGATGGACTAACACAGCAAATGCTCACCGACCTGAAAGCTGCTAACGATGATTTTGATAAGAAGATGGACGACCAGGTTGCCGCACAAGAGAACCGTGATATAGAAACGCAGCAAAGAATATTACTGGGAAATAAATTGTTTGTTGAAGTAAGTCGACTGATCAAGATCGGTAAAGGGTTGTATCAAGATTCTGATGAAGCGAGATACAATGATTACATCCTCCCCCCAGACGAAGGCGGGGAAAATAAAACGCCACCGCCAACAACATAGGCTCTTCTTTAGCTCTCATATATAAGCCCTGCCTGTTTAGGTGGGGCTTTCCATTGAAAAATAAATCCTGCATTGAATAACTTTCTACCTTCAAATAAAAATACCCTGTGTCGTTGGAGACACACACCCTGGAGAAATGATCTATATGCAAAAGATAAATTTACTTTTTATACTCACTCTGTTTTGCCACGTCGGCAACGCTCAAAACAAGATTGTTATTCATCAGCCGTACAAAGGCCGGGTAGTTTATCCGATAGGTACCACGGAAATTAATGCTTTAACTGAACTGCCCAGTAAACACCAATTCATTATCAAGACGGTGATTAGTAAATCCATGACTGACTTTCAGAAAAATATAGTATTCATCAAAGGACAAAAGATCGATATCACAAATTGGCTAACGATAGATTCAGTTCCCCAGACTCAATATGAATATGTGATACCATCCTATCAACTTTTTTTTGAGCTAAGAGATACATCTCTTGGTATAATAAAATATGCTTTTGAATTAAGCCTTGATCAATACGGCCAGGTAGTAAAATTTGATTGGCCAAGAAATT
Organism: Bacteroidota bacterium; assembly: GCA_023429825.1. GTDB lineage: Bacteria > Bacteroidota > Bacteroidia > Chitinophagales > Chitinophagaceae > JAEZDC01. Next base: position 84,564 of record JAEZDC010000033.1, read on the forward strand.
ACTATAATCAAAAAGCAAAATTTATACAGACGAACCAGGTTCTGGAGTATGCAATAAATTTTGCAAAAAACAAAGGTTATGATACAGATGTGCAGCAATATTCATTACAATACAATAAGCATAATAAAACTTTATGTTGGCTTATTGGATTTATGCAGCCGTCAAAAGAAGATGAAAAGAATGGTTTCAGAAGGTACAAGACCATCGCTATTGATGCAAGGAGATTGGAAGTAGTAGAAGAAACGGAATGGTTGGAAGGATACCCCCATAGTAGGATTTATTGAAAAGTCTTTCTCGTAGCAGGATCTCTATTACCAGCTCTTTTTCAGGGGAATGTTCATATTGGTACTACATTTATTCATAACTGCTAATGAATAACAATGAGATTCTATTATATTCTTTGGAGTGATGCTATTAACTGGACACGTTCTTCTGTACGTACTATTGGCGTTTGGCGAATTCATACGCTTGGTTTTATAACCTTAGCTATGGCCTTCAACTTAGCCATATTAATATTAATTGTTGAAAGCATTTTCGACAAGCGAATTCCAATCTCAGACATTTCAAAAAGCATTACCAGCTCAGAATCTATAAATAGGTTTTTAGTTGGATTCTTAGTATTTTATTTACCGCCTTTAGTAATAAATTATTTCCTGGTTTTTTTCAATAAAAAATGGGAAAGGATCAGAAAGAAGTATGCCCACAAAAATGGCCTCATATATAAGTGGTATATGTTTTTTTCAATCGTCTTGCCTTACTTGATCATACTTGGTTATTCACTTCTATCCAAAATTTTCAAATAAAGCCTAGTGCACTTTTTAGAATTGTTCTTTTCAATACCACAACAAAAAAGAGCCGTCTCTCAACGGCCCTTATGTCTATCCTTCTCAAACATATTTATTTCCAAACTGCCCAGTTGCTGGCTGCCGCCCAGTTATTCGTACCGATAGCACCACGGTAAGGCACTACGGTAAAGAATGTAGACAGGTCAGCATCCGTGAATACCGCACCGCTTAATGCAGGTGAGCCTGCCGCAGGTGTAAGGTTAGGGCCGTTACTGCTATACATTGTAGTGAGCTTCAGGTCAGCCGATGAAGTGATCAACTGGTTTTGATTCACACTGTTCAAAGCAAAATCTTTTAATATTGCATCACCATTCACGCCATAGAAACCTGCAGGGTCTGCACCCGTGTCGTAGCTGAAAGTTCTGCTGGCCGTATCGCTGTGTACAAGATTGTAGCGGAATAAAGAACCTGTGTTCTGCACCCATGGAATTCTTGTCTTCGGGCAAACCATCAAACCACCTTTGGTGTATTCTGCGATCACAGAATTTTCCATCACGAATCTTGTTCCCTTACGGATGTACACTGCCTGGTTGATATTCGTTGGTGATGCTTCAGATCCCTGTGGACCAATGATCGTCATGTTAGAGATCACAGGTCTTGTAAATGGTTCGTTGGTAGTAGGCCATTTATCGTTGTAGCTTTCCAGTGCATTTGCTCTTAATGCATGCGTAGCATTGATGGCACTGCGGTAAGAGATCACGAACTGTAATCTGCCCTGGTATCCATAATCAAAATCATAATCATCATCCCCATTGTTATAAGCGATCAAATGCGTTGCATTCACCGTACCGCCGATGAACTGGAATCCGTCATCACGGGAGTTGGTGACCATTACATGATCTACGGTAGTACCGGATCCTACACTGGCAAACACCAGCCCGCTCACTTTATCAATATCCCACTCTTCCTCTGCACCTATGTTGATGCCACCGGCATATTCAACTCTCAAATATTTTATTGAACCGGAATTATCTGTTGATACATTACCGCCATATTTAGTGTCTGCAGAGCTAGCTAAGCCCGGTACATTACCTGTAACTACGTTGGTAGGTGCTTTACCCAGAATAACGATAGCACCCCAATCGCCGGGAGCTTTGTTAGTGGCACCTGAAGTGAACACCACCGGCTTTTCTTCAGTACCATTCACATTCAGCTTCGCACCCTGTGTGATCACCAATACACTTTTGTTCGCAGCATCATCGCTCTTGGCCATATACACAGTAACACCTGCGGGAATGGTGAGCGTGGCGCCGTTCTTTACATACACCTGCCCGGTGAGGTTATAATCTTTGCTCGCATCCAATGTAACGTCTGATGTAATAGTGGATGGAAAAGCTTCTACTGTACGTGGTGGTGGTGGAGGTGGCGGCGGAGTGATAGTAACATCATCTTTTTTACTGCAGGCTGCAAATAGCATTACAGCTGCTACGGGTAAAATTTTCCTGCTCATATGATTCTTTTTTATTGTTCTGTCGGAATAGTCCCAATCTAACTTTTAGTTCAAATCACAGATTGTGCCAGTGCCGCGACTGGTAAGGGTTTGCGAAGATTTCCCGGCGGGATGAAAACCGGAGGCATACAAGCATCAACAAAAAAAAGTCCGGAGTAGAAACCCCGGACGTGATATCAAACTAAACTTTCCGTTAGAGCTTATAGAATGGTTTACTCCTTACACCATACATGGTGGTTACCCTGAAGTAATAAGGGCCGGAAACCAATTGTTGTACAGGAACTATTGTGATGTTGTTGCCTTGTAACAATGTTTTGTTGATGCTCCATTTCTTGGTTCCGTATATATCATACACCGCTAACTCTGCTGTTATGTTATTGTGCTGGCTCCAAACCACGGTGCTCATGTTTGTGCTCACAGGATTTGGATACAGGCTTAAAATTTTGATCGGGTCGTTGATCGGGTTGGTAATGCTGTCCTGTACGTTCACCAGTTGGGTGAAAGTTTGCTCACAACCTCTTGCGGTGATGATGCGTAGTGAAACAGTATACACACCATAGTTCGCATATTCTTTTATCGGTGCGATCACATTGCCGGTTAACACTGGTGTGTTGTCGCCGAAGTTCCATTTGCGCTGAACGATCGTATCATTCAAAGGCACCCAGCTCGTAGCGCTGTTGAAGGCTACTTTCTTCGGACCAACTCTCTGACTGGTGAAGTGTGGCGTACAATTGAACTGTACCTGCGGAACCACTACTACTTTACACTCTGTACTCACACATCCGCTGGCAGTGGTGATCGTCAAGCATACATTATACGTTCCTGCACTTGGATACACATGCACCGGTGCTACCACGTTTCCGAGCAATGCATTCGAACTATCACCGAATACCCACTTGCGGCTGATGATGCTGTCACCTGTATTATGCGTACTGCTGATGCTGTTGAATTTGATGGCTCTTGATATTGGCGTTGATCCGGGTGCCTGCTCATAAGTGAACTTCGCTTTACATACGACTTGGTTCTGCATAGGCACTACCACTGTTTTACAAACAGTATCACGGCAGCCGCTGGCAGACTTTATAACGAGGCATACATTATATGATCCTTGTGAACTGAAAGTATGTATAGGTGATATGATATTGCCGCCTGTTGAAGAACCATCACCCCAGTTCCACTTTCTTTCAATCACTGAATCTGATGCGTTCACTCCGTGAGAGTTGTTGCTGTTGAATTGAACAGAGTAACCTGAGCTGTTAGATGGAATACCTGAAACGCTGAAGACAGCTTCACAGTTATAAGGTGCGAGCAATGTGATGCTCTTACATTCTGTCTTTTCACAACCTGCTGCTGTTTTAATTTTCAAACACACCTGGTAAGTACCGAAGTTGGTATAGGTATGCGTTGGTGCTACAAGATTTCCTGAAGTGGTTGTGCCATCGCCCCATGTCCATATGCGTTGAATGATAGAATCTGAAGGAGTAATGCCATGAGAATTTGCACTGCTCGTTTCTACTTTCAGAGGGTTCACACTTTGTAATACCCACACGGCAAAGTTAGAAGCACATGTTGTTGTATTCGGTGCAGATACAGTCACCTGCTTGCATTCTGTTTTCTCACAACCTGAAGCAGTTTTTATTTTCAGGCAAACCTGGTAGGTACCTGCACTCGCATAAGTATGTGTAGTAGATATTAAGTTGCCTGTTGTAGTTGTGCTATCACCCCAATACCATGTACGTTGAATGATAGAATCAGAAGGAGACACACCATGTGAATTAGCACTGTTCACTTCTATCTTCAATGGATTCGCATTGCTCACGATGTAACTGAAGATAGATTGACAAGTTGTAGTACCAATATTATTTATGGTGACCACCTTTACGATGCTGTCCATACAGTTGCCTGCAGTGATCGCAAGTCTTACTGTATACGTTCCATTTGACGTATAAGTATGTGATGGATTTTGTTGCGTACTGTTTGAGCCATCACCGAAACTCCATGCAGAAGTATAGCTGATACCTGCACCCGATGAAGTGTTGGTGAACTGAACATTTCCATTGGCACCAATGCTATAAGTGAAGTAAGCCTGGCATTGTGCAGGAACACACACAGTAAAATCAGATACTACTGAATTGTTATTGCTCACAGGATGCATATTGATGAGCATTGTCCCGTTACAGTTCTCAGTAGATGTACGTACAAAAGCAATATTCGTAGTACAGTTGAGCGTATCTGAATAAAATCCGTTTGGATTGGTATAAGTGATACGTATTACCTGGCATCCGCTGGAGTCTGCCTGTATCTTAACTTGCCTGTTTGCTAGTGGGGTACCATTGCTATTCTTTACTGTGCCCTGTACATATACTGTATTGGCCAGCGCCGGGATGGCGAATAATAAAGCGGTTAGAATGGTTAAATAAAACTTTTTCATGTTTAGATCCGGTTTAAGGAGTTACAGCCATACAGATACTGGCAGAAATTCTGCTGCTGCCTGTGGATCTAAAAAAATTTACCGTTTGGGTGACTGATGGCCATTATCGTCCATCATACGCATGTTCTTGGCGTCTTGTAAGAAGTCCGAGGCAAAGATGAAATCGTTGAGCTTTTCATCTTTACTATAGATGATGTCTTTGTTGGTGCCTTCCCACTGCTTTCTTCCTTTGTGCAGGTAGATGATGTGATCACCGATCTCCATTACACTGTTCATGTCGTGAGTGATCACTATCGTGGTAGAGTTATATTCAGTAGTAAGGTCTTTGATCAGTTTATCTATAAGCAATGAAGTTTGCGGATCTAGGCCTGAATTGGGCTCATCACAAAAAAGATATTTAGGATTGAGTACGATCGCTCTTGCAATACCTACTCTCTTTTTCATACCACCACTCAGCTCAGCCGGGAACTTCTTGTTGGCGTTTTCGAGATTTACTTTCGCCAATACTTCATTCACCTTTCTCTTTTTTTCTTTATAAGAGAGTTTGGTGAACATGTCTAACGGGAAAAGAATATTTTTTTCTACAGTCAGTGAATCGAATAATGCCGAACCCTGGAACAGCATACCTATTTGCTGGCGCAATTCTTTTTTCTCATCTTCATTCATGTTGATGAGATCATGACCTTCATATAAAATTTCTCCCCTGTCTGGTTTGAATAATCCCACCATACATTTAGTGAGCACTGTCTTTCCACTTCCGCTGGCACCAATGATCAGATTGCATTTGCCCGGCTCCATTACGCAGCTCACATCCTCGAGGATGATCTTATCACCAAAGCTCTTCTTTATGTTTTTTATCTCGATCATTAAGGTTCAATATAAGGTTAATGTGTTTTCTCGCAAAGCCGCAAAGTTCATACGTCGTAAAGATTTAAAACGATTATGAAACATTACAACAGTTAAGCCATATATCAATCTAACCATCTTTGCGCCCTTGCTCCTCTGCGTCTTTGCGTGAAACTTATAAAACTTCCACCTGGTTCTTTAGCAAATCTTCAAACACATCACGTTTACGAATGAGGTGTGCCTGCCCGTCTTTCATTAATACTTCAGCAGGTTTGAGGCGACTGTTGAAGTTGCTGCTCATTTCAAACCCATAAGCTCCGGCGTTATAAAAGACGAGGAAATCGCCTTCACGTACTTCATTGATCTTCCTGTCCCATGCAAACGTGTCTGTCTCGCAGATATTTCCAACCACCGTATATATTCTTTCCGGTGCTGATTGATTACTGATGTTCTCTATTCTATGATACGACTCATAGAACATCGGACGAATGAGATGATTGAACCCTGAATTCACCCCAACAAAAACGGTAGCCGTTGTTTGCTTGATCACATTTGCTTTCACAACGAAGTATCCTGCTTCACTAACGAGGTATTTACCCGGCTCAAACCAAACTTCTAACTTCTTACCTATTTCCTTTTCGTAATTATTAAATACTTCGGCAACTTTTTGTCGTAATGTGTTTACATCCGTTTCTACATCATCCACCTGGTAAGGCACTTTAAATCCTGAACCCAGGTCAATGAATTCGATATCAGGAAAGTTCCTTGCGATGTTCATCAACACTTCAAGTCCCTGTATGAATACATTCACATCTTTGATCTCACTTCCTGTATGCATGTGCACACCCTGCACATTCAGCTTAAGTGTTTTTACAATACGCTCTATGTGGCGTTGCTGGTGGATAGATATTCCAAACTTGCTATCCACATGGCCAGTTGATATTTTATAGTTACCACCTGCCATAATATGTGGATTCAATCGAATGCTGATAGGATAACTTCCACCATATTTATTTCCGAACTGTTCGAGGATAGAAATATTATCGAGGTTAATGCGGACGTTGAAGCTTTTCACTGCATCGATCTCTTCAAAATCTACACAGTTGGGTGTATATAATATTCTTTGCGGATCAAATCCTGCTTTCAGGGCAAGCTTCACTTCGTTGATGCTCACGCAATCCACTCCTGAACCCATTTGGTTCATCAGTTTAAGGATATTGATATTGGTCAATGCCTTGGCAGCATAAAAGAACTTAGCAGTGCATCCACTGAAAGCTGATTCTAATTTCCTGTATTGCTCCTGGATCTTTTCTGCATGATACACGTACACAGGAGTTCCAAACTCTTTTGCAACTGCTACCAGTTGCTCATTTGATAACGATTGGCTCATGCTGCGAAGATAATGTGGCTAAGAGATAAAAAGGAGTAAAAGAGATAAAGAGGGTTTGCAAACAATAAACCTCCTTCTCCTTCGCTCTTTAATGCTCTTAGCTTTTTAACTTCTTCCCACTTACATAGGGATTATCCTTTATAATAAACCGATAAGGTAGCAGGGCATCTGCACCGGCATAATCCACCCCAATCCTCGGCGTGGCAATGATCTGCGATGGCTTAGGTTTGAATCCATCATCTGCAATGAACAATTCGTCGCTTAACAAACTCATCCCGCTATGATGCGTGTAAATACCCAAAGCTTTAGAAACATTGCCAGGCCCTTTAGTGAGCGTGTTATCTAGTTTCTTTTTACCTGTCCTGATGAGCATGTCTTGAATCCCGATCATCGGCTCTGCAGCTCGTATCAACACTGCATTAGGTGTATCCTTGATATTCGTAACTACATTAAACAAATGGTGAATTCCATAACATAGATACACATAAGACAAGCCGCCTTCAGCATACATTACTTCCGTACGATTGGTTCTACGGTTGCCAAAAGCATGAGAGGCCTTATCCACAGCACCATTGTAAGCTTCCGTTTCTACAACTCTCGCTGCAGTGAGTATATTATCAAAATGGGTGACCAATATTTTTCCGAGCAGATCTTTTGCTATTGTAATTACATTCTTTCGCTGGTAAAAAGAATGTGGCAGTTTATTAAAAGAAGAAACAATCTCTGATGTCATTGCGTAAAGAATCGGAATGGTTACATTTAAGCTTTCAAAAATAAAACCGATTGCTGAAAGACATCATTATAGCATTTCAATCTTATTATAAGGCGCACAAATTCATTAAACAACACCGGCTGTGGAAGTGGATCATTATACCAGGTATTTTATACTGTATCCTTTTTATCATCAGCATGTGGTATTTTGGAAAGAGTGCCAATGCTTTTTTTGATTGGGTGCAGGTAACAACCGGTATTAAAAAATGGCAGGAATCCATCAACAGTGGGGCGCTTAATTTCTTTATGGCGTTTGCAGGCGTAATCTTATGGGTGATCATCATGCTTCTGTACTTCTCTTTATTCAAATATGTATGGCTCATCGTCGGCTCCCCTCTCTTTGCATACCTCAGTGAAAAGACGGAATCTATTTTAGAAGGAAGAGATTTTCCATTCAGCTTTAAACAATTAGCAAAAGATATTGTTCGGGGAATAAGTATTTCTCTTCGCAATGCTTTCTGGCAAACGGTATTCCTTGTCTTTGTGGCCCTTGGCTCTTTGATACCGGTGATCGGCTGGCCGGCACCGATCCTAACGCTTTTTATCGAGTGCTATTATTATGGATTTTCAATGCTGGATTATAGCATGGAGCGACATAAAAAATCAATGAGTGAGAGCATTTACTACATCAATAATCACAAAGGACTTGCTATTGGTAATGGCATCGTGTTTTACCTGATGCATTGGCTGCCGATCGTTGGTTGGATATTAGCCCCGGCATATGCGGTGATCGCTGCGACGCTGAGCGTTTATGATCTTCCAGGCTTTAAAAGAAATTCTGAAAGATGATGGGCAAAGTGTATTTGATACCCACTGTTTTGCATGAAGATGCCTTGGAGACCATCCCCGCTTATGTGTTGGACGCAGTGAAAGATTGCCATGTATTCTTTGTAGAAAATGAAAGAACTGCAAGGAGGTATTTGAAAAAGCTTTGGAAAGAAATGGCGATTGACGATTACCAATGGTTCTCTATTCACAAAGCAGAGCAGCAAGTGGTCAATCAATTCGTAAGCATTTTAAAAGAAGGAAAAAACATCGGAGTTCTCAGCGAGGCTGGCTGCCCCGGTGTAGCAGATCCGGGCCAATTATTAGTTGAAGCTGCGCAGAAGTTAAAAGCAGTTGTAGTGCCTTTGGTTGGACCTAGTTCAATTTTGCTGGCTTTAATGGCAAGTGGAATGAATGGGCAATGCTTTCAGTTTCATGGTTATTTGCCAATAGATGGCCACGAAAGAAAAAAAGCAATAAAGGACCTGGAAACCGATTCAGCTAAACGCAACTGCACCCAAATATTTATTGAAACACCTTACCGCAACAATCAACTTATAAAAGATGTTTTGCAAGGTTGTAAAGAGGAAACGCGGTTTTGCGTAGGCGTTGATATTACATCACCGAAAGAAAGTATAGCGACAAGAACAGTGAAAGAATGGAAAAAAGACAACGTAGATATTCATAAACGATTGGCCATATTTCTTCTGCAGGCTTAACTATTTGAAGACCGCATCTGAAACACCTTTATTCACCACATACGAACTAAAGCTGATCTCCACTCTTCCCTTTTTATCCTTTAGTTTATTGGCATCCGGTTTTTCTCCTTCATCAAATTCAAGTGTAACACCTTTAGGCATTTTATAATCCTTGGTATTGAACGAGAAAACAAGCCTGCTGGGCAGACCTTGCTTCACATGAGAACCATAGTTCATCTCGAGCTCATAAGTGCCGTTTTCTTTTGTAGTTGTTATAGAGCGGCGAATCACCAGGTCTGTTTCATCAATATACAAAGTAGAAAGAACGATATCACTTTTCTCAGATGTAGGTATCAGCTTCACAATAGTTGTTATAAAACTTCCCACCATTGCCTTACCTGCACTGATCGCAACAAACTGATCGCCTTCCAAAATATTGCTCATATTCACGGTAACACCACCTTTCGGGAGAATATTGATCCCACCATCTTTCTTCAACCGGAATTTGTTTGGCTTTTTATAATACACAGTAATGTTTCCAACAGGTGCCTTCACAAAGGCAACATCTGTTTTCATCTTTCCTTTGGCTACATAGTCGTTCACTGCATCTAAACGTGCTTTCACTTTCTTCACCAATGGCATCATGTCCTGTGCAGAAGCTGATAGCTGATAGCTAATAGCTGGTAGCAAGACAAACAAGAATCTATATATATATTTCATCGATTTGCAAGTTTAACAAATCCACTTCTTTACTTATCATCAATTCACATTTCACTAACTCAACACATCTTTCTTTTTGAAAATAGCTATGGCTGCGCCCACAAATACAACTATATGTACCACAAGCACTATCGCTGAGTTAATTAGCTTTTGCGGGTTTTGGATACTGCCAATGATCGCTTCATTATTCTCATTCACTTTCTCGTCAAAGAACTCCTTCCAGCTAACCATGTGCGTGGTAAAAAGATATGGCTGAATTTTTTGATACAGAGGAATACTCATTGTGCTGAGGATGGTGAAGAAGATGATAACCCCCATCGTGGTTACAATAGGCCCGATCGAATTCTCCGCAAAAATGGTAAGGAAGAAACCAAGTGCCGTAACAGTGAGCATTGCCAGGAATGCGAAACCAAAGGCACCAATGTATCTCCAGAATATATCATGCTCCACCAACTGAACGATGTAATTACTTTTTGGCAGAATGAAATCATCTGTACCAAATATGGCGACACTTAAACCAAGAGCAAGTATCGCTACCCATGTAAGTATCGCAAAAGTGTATACACAGGAAGCAAAGAACTTCGCCAGCATAAATTCTGTACGGCTGATGGGTTTGGTAAGTAAAAATCTTAACGTACCCATATTTGCCTCACCCGAAATCATATCTGCAGCGATCAAGGATATCAGCAAAGGCACATGCACTAATAATAATTGAAGGATGACATAACAAACAGCGTAACCATTCAGGATATTTCCTTCAAAGTCTAGAGATTGTTTTACGCCACTTAATAAGAAATCAAAATAAGAATCACCGTCCACTTTTAATCCCAACTGTACTACGAGTATCAGTGCAGTGATCACTCCAAAAGCGATGTACGTTCTTGGGCGTTTGAATATTTTATATAGCTCAATTTGAAAAAGCTTCCACATGTTGTTTTCCTGATGTTACCTGTAAAAAATAATCTTCCAATGATAATCTCGGGTGAAGGCTGATCACTCCCACATCATTCGTGGCTAAAAATTTATGCAGTGATGGAATTTCATTCCGGTCGATCTTCAGCACCACTGCTGCATCTCTATCACCCTGTAATGAACTTCCCCACTCACTATTCTGCAGTTTTTGTATTGCTATCTTATTGTCCAGGGTCCGGATCTCAACGATCGTTTGCGTAGGATCAAATAATTCTGCCGCACTTCCTTCAACCAGTTTTCTCCCTTTATCAATAATGATGAGCCTTGAAGCCACCTGTTCGATCTCACTCAGCAAATGAGATGATACTAAAACAGTCTTCTTCATTTCTTTACTTAATCGAAGAATTAAATTTCTTATGTCGGCAATGCCCTGCGGATCCAACCCGTTCGTTGGTTCATCTAAAATGATCAACCTGGGATCGTGCACTAAAGAAATTGCGATGCCCAGCCTCTGCTTCATTCCTTGCGAAAAAGTTTTCACCTTGCTTTTCGCTCGTTCTGCAAGCCCAACCATATCTAACTGATCCATCAATTGCTGGTGAGATATTTTTCTGCCGGATAATTTTCCAAACAATCGCAGATTTTCATAAGCGGTCAGGTATTTATACACGTCAGGCTTTTCGATCACCGCCCCAACCTGCTGAAGAATCTCGTGCTTATTGCCCTTCAATTTCAATCCAAACAATTCAATATCTCCGCTTGTTGGAGTTATCAGCGTTAGCAGCATGCGAATGGTTGTGCTTTTACCCGCACCATTCTGGCCCAGGAAACCATACACATCACCTTCTTTCACTGTAAACGAAAGATCATTTACCGCAGTAAGCTCATTGAATCTTTTGGTGAGACCTGTTACTTTAATTACATCCATATTCTACAGAGTGAGGCAAAGGTAGGTGTGTGATGTATAGAACGAATTACAACTTTCAGGGGACGAGCTGCGAATCGCTTATCATCACCTGTTGCGTCGCACACTTCTACATTTAAATCTTTATTGACCTTGCCAGGCTGTTGCCTATCGCTCAAGTTCATTACCTTAGATGAACAGCGATCATCAGCTTGCTTGATGCCACTGCACGGAACGCACAAGTGAGTGACACAACAGGCGATGCCACGAAGAACAATCGCTGATCAACCTAATTAAACCCTTATGCTTGTAAAAACTTTCGGAAGTGCCGTCTACGGCGTTGAAGCTATTACCATTACCGTTGAAGTAAATGTGAGTGCCGGCCAGAAATATTTTATTGTGGGCCTGCCTGATAGTGCTGTAAAAGAAAGCATGCAGCGTACCGAATCTGCCATTAAGAGCAATGATTTTTATATGCCCCGAACAAAGATCATTGTGAATCTTGCACCTGCTGATATTAAAAAGAGCGGTTCTGCATTTGATCTCCCTATAACAATTGCTGTACTTGCTGCCAGTGAACAGATTGAGCAGCCAGAGCGATTAAAAGATTATGTGATTATGGGTGAGTTAAGTTTGGACGGAACGGTTCAACCCATAAAAGGTGCATTACCAATGGCGATACAAGCCAGGAAAGAAGGTTTCAAAGGGTTGATTGTTCCGAAAGCAAATGCGAGGGAGGCCGCAATGGTGAATAATCTTTCAGTATATGGAGTAGCACATTTGAATGAAGTGGTTGATTTTTTTAAAGATGAAAACATATTGCAGCCTATTGAAGTGAATACAAGAGATGAATTCTTTTCTACGCAATATGACTTTGAATTTGATTTCAGTGATGTTAAGGGACAAGAGAATATCAAACGGGCATTAGAGATCGCTGCAGCGGGTGGACATAATGCGATATTGATTGGTCCGCCGGGTGCAGGAAAAACGATGCTTGCAAAAAGATTACCTACTATTCTTCCGCCGTTGAGTTTGCATGAAGCATTGGAGACTACCAAGATCCATTCTGTTGCAGGGAAATTACCGGAGAATGCCTCCTTGGTAAATAAGAGGCCATTCAGAAGTCCGCATCATACTATTTCAGATGTTGCATTGGTTGGCGGTGGTGGGATACCACAACCCGGAGAAATTTCTCTTGCTCACAACGGTGTTTTATTCTTAGATGAATTACCTGAATTTAAGAGAACAGTGCTGGAAGTGATGCGTCAGCCGATGGAGGAAAGAAGGGTGACAATATCCAGGGCGAAAGTAGCCTTGGATTTTCCTGCGAATTTTATGTTGATCGCTTCTATGAATCCTTGTCCCTGTGGTTTTTATAATCACCCTGAAAAAGAATGCACTTGTCCGCCGGGTGCTGTGCAGAAATATCTGAACAAGGTATCTGGTCCATTGCTCGATAGGATCGATCTGCATGTAGAAGTAACACCCGTTGCATTTAGTGAATTAAGTAATAGCAATAGTAAAGGTGAATATTCGTCATCGATCCGTGATAGAGTGATCAGGGCAAGAGAGATCCAGGCTGAGCGATATATTAAACACGATGGAGTTCATGCCAACGCTCAGATGAGTAGTAAGATGCTGAGGGAGATATGTGTGATCAACCAGGCTGGAGAAACATTATTGAAAAGAGCGATGGAGAAATTGAATTTATCTGCCAGGGCATATGATAGAATATTGAAAGTAAGCAGAACCATTGCCGACCTTTCTGCAAGTGTTGATATCAAAGCGGAGCATTTAGCGGAGGCTATACAATACAGAAGCCTCGATAGAGAAGGCTGGGCGGGGTAACACATGTTTATGTGATTTCAGTTTATAACATCTTGCATTTCTTTAACAGCATCGACCCATTTCTTTGTAGCAAATCGAAAGACTATGAAGAAATATGTACTCGGACTCGGACTTATTACAACCTTAATGACAAGCTGTGAAAAAGATAATGTGGTAGCTCCTATCGTAGAACAGCCAATTTCGAAAACAGTGGAGTTTACAATTGTTCCCGCAGCAGATTATTCTCATCCCTCTTACGCAAATTCTACAGCAGAAATGAAATTACAGGTATATAAACAATTCAGCAATCCATACTCGGTACAGGTGATCTGGGATACGACCATAGCAAGACAACCTTTAGGGAGTTTTATTCCAAACACAACGGTGGTAAAAACGTTTAACGGGATCAAGGAAAGTGAATATAAGATCGGGGTAGGTTACTCTATCAGTTATCTCAACACTCAATTCAATAGTCAAAGCTGGAGTGCTATGGGTGAAGTAATTCAAAATGGTAACGTTACACACAAAGTACAAGTAGGACTATAATGTATTGAAGAAAGCCTGTATTATTTCCCCGTGAAAGCAGGCTTTCTCTTTTCTAAAAACGCCGCGGTTCCCTCGTTCTTATCTTCAGTAGCAAAGCACTCGCCGAACTTCTTTATTTCAAAATCATATCCATCCTGTGTATGATCGAAGAAGTTTACGCATTCGATGACTTTAGTTATTGCCAAAGGTGCTTTTGTATGAATAACTTTCAGTATTTCTTTTACTCTATCCAGTAGCTTACCAGGCTCAACCACATCGTTCACCATACCATAATCCATTGCATCTTTTGCACTAAACATTTCCCCGGTCATCAACAATTGCATTGCTCTGTTTCTACCTACAACCTGTGCAAGACGCTGTGTACCACCATAACCAGGGATCAATCCTAAATTCACTTCCGGCTGTCCAAACTTTGCATTCTCTGTAGCAATAATAAAATGACAGCTCAGTGCCAGTTCGCATCCGCCGCCTAAAGCAAAACCATTCACTGCAGCAACTATTGGCTTTGGTGAGTTTTCGATCTTATCAAATACTTCCTGTCCTTTTTTAGCCATAGCTATGCCTTGCTCAACTGTGGCCGAAGTAAACTCACTGATATCAGCACCTGCTACAAAAGATTTTTCCCCTGCACCTGTGATGATAACAGATCTTATTTCAGCGTTGTTATATACTTCATCAAGTACAGCCGAAAGATCAGCAATCACATCTTTGTTAAGGGCATTGAGCTTATCAGGACGATTGATGGTGATGGTGAAAATGCCATCTTCTAATGATGTAAGCAGTGTTGTGTAAGGCATAAATAATTAGGGAATTAATTGATTAGCAAATTAGCAAATGGTCAGAATGTTTTTAAAAGTCTCTATGCTGTTTAACCCAATTGGTGATATAACCCGATATTTCGCTGGTAGGCGCTCCTGGTGCAAAAAGTTTTCCTACTCCCATTGTATTAAGATGTTTAGCATCTTCATCAGGTATGATACCGCCCCCCGTCAGTAATACATCATCCATTTTCTTTTCTTTCATCAACTGTATCACTTTGGGAAACACAGTCATGTGAGCACCAGAGAGAATACTGATGCCGATCGCATCTACATCTTCCTGTAGCGCTGCATTCACTACCATTTCAGGAGTTTGGCGAAGACCAGTGTATATCACTTCCATCCCGGCATCCCGTAAGGCGGTAGCGATCACTTTTGCACCCCGGTCGTGACCATCTAATCCAACTTTAGCAACTAATACTCTGATGGGTCTGTTCATACAATCGTAGAATGAGGCTCAAAAGTAAATGAAAATGGCGATGAGTGGTGTTAGGTTATATGGGTCAGGGTCGTATCTGAATAGGGCCTGGTTAGCGTCTGCATCGGCAGCGCCTAAAAGGAAAGGCGAACCAGATACGGCGCAGATGCGACTCGGAATAAAACCAAAGTCCGTATAAGAACCCTATAACATCCGTATAAGGTCCCTATAACATCCGTATAAGGTCCCTATAACATCCTTAAAACAAGATCCCCGGCCATGGCCAGGGATCAATCATATAAACCAGCTTGAGATTAAGCTTCCTTAGCTCCTTCTACCAGCACCGTTACTTTATTATTCAATACTTCTACAAATCCTCCTTCGATGCTGTAATTCTCAGCGCTGCTTTTATCTCTTAAAATCTTCAAATTTCCTTTTCCCAACGCACTCACCATAGCAGCGTGTTTATCCAATACTTCAAACAAACCTGAAATGCCTGGTAACTGAACACCGTACACTTCACCGCTGTATAGCTTACGATCCGGAGTTAATATTTCTAATGTCATAAAAAGTCAATAAGTCATTAGTCAATTAGTCATTAAGAACCATCGAGCCATGATCAATGACCCAATGAAACATGACTATTATCCCTGTGCTGCGGCCATCATCTTCTTACCTTTTTCAATCGCGTCTTCTAAAGTACCTACGAGGTTGAATGCTGCTTCAGGATATTCATCCACTTCACCATCCATGATCGCATTGAAACCTCTGATAGTATCTTCAATTGAAACGAACACACCTTTCAAACCAGTGAACTGCTCGGCAACGTGGAATGGCTGTGATAAGAAACGCTGTACTTTTCTTGCTCTTTGTACAGTCATTTTATCTTCTTCACTCAATTCATCCATACCAAGGATCGCAATGATATCCTGTAGTTCTTTATAACGCTGAAGGATCAACTTCACCCTGTTAGCACATTCGTAATGTGCTTCGCCCACAATAGCCGGAGTCAAAATCCTTGAAGTAGAATCCAATGGATCCACCGCAGGATAGATACCTAAGTCAGCGATCTTACGTGAAAGTACCGTTGTCGCATCAAGGTGAGCGAAGGTTGTAGCCGGAGCCGGATCGGTCAAGTCATCCGCAGGTACGTAAACCGCCTGTACAGATGTGATAGAACCGTTCTTAGTAGAGGTGATACGCTCCTGCATTAATCCCATCTCGGTAGCCAGTGTTGGCTGGTATCCTACCGCTGAAGGCATACGCCCTAACAACGCCGATACTTCAGAACCGGCCTGTGTAAAACGGAAGATATTATCAACGAAGAACAGGATGTCCTTTCCTTTACCCTGTCCATCTCCATCACGGAAATATTCAGCGATTGTTAAACCAGACAATGCTACCCTAGCACGTGCACCGGGAGGTTCGTTCATCTGTCCGAATACGAAAGTTGCTTTAGAATCTTTCAAGCCTTCCATATCTACTTTGCTCAGATCCCATCCGCCTTCTTCCATGCTATGCTTGAAGCCATCACCATATTTCATGATGCCTGCTTCGATCATTTCTCTCAACAGGTCATTACCCTCTCTTGTTCTCTCACCCACACCTGCAAATACAGACAAACCACCGTAACCTTTAGCGATGTTATTGATCAACTCCTGGATCAATACTGTTTTACCTACACCCGCACCACCGAACAGACCGATCTTACCACCTTTTGCATATGGTTCAATCAGGTCAATTACTTTAATACCAGTAAAAAGTACTTCTGTAGCTGTACTCAGGTTTTCAAATAAAGGTGGTTTATTATGGATAGGACGACCATTAACTTTACTTACAGCAGGTAATCCGTCGATAGGGTCACCGGTTACATTAAATAAGCGCCCGTTAATTCCTTCACCAGTAGGCATTGCGATCGCCGCCCCGGTATCAGTCACTGCCATTCCACGAACCAGACCTTCGGTACCATCCATCGCGATGGTACGTACAGCATCTTCACCTAAGTGCTGCTGCACTTCAAGCACCAGCGTATCGCCGTTAGGTCTTTTAATTTCCAGAGAGTTATAAATTTCGGGAAGCTTTCCTTCAAACTCCACATCCACTACCGCACCGATGATCTGTTTGATCTTCCTGTTGTAGCCATATAAAGAGGTTTCTTGATTATTTTGGCGGCAAAGGTAAGGGTTGAGGATTAATGAGCAAGGGAGATTTTTCACGGATTTTTTATGTTTCCGGCTATAGTTTTTCATGGCATCGTTCCTTGCGTCGCACACTTGTACAAGTATGCTTTAGGCGACAGGAATATCGAAAAGGAAAAGCTACAAGAAAAAAAGCCTTGCAATGCAAGGCTTTCGTATTTAGTATTTTATAAATCGTACGGTTTGTTTATTTCCGGAGCTTCCCTCCAATGTTAATTGATAGCCGCCCTGGCTTATGCTGCTCAGGTCTAATGGGATAAGGTTACTTCCCGTACTTAATTGAATCCATCTGACATACACCTGCCTACCTTCAACATTAGTGATTCTAACTTGCACTTTTACACTCTCTGCACTGGCAATATTTATAGTAGCTATAGTTTTTACCGGATTCGGATTGATGTTTATCAATTCAAAACCTTTCTGCTTATTCAGCAGCGCTAATGTATTACTATAAATGATCTTTCCATTGGCATCCGTTGTCTTAATACGATAATAGTTCACTCCAGCCAAAGGAGTAAGATCAGAATAGCTGAATGGCTGGCTGCATTGTGCCAATGTTACATTACGAGAATTGATCGCAGTATAATTCCTTCCGTCACCGCTTCTTTCAACTTCAATAGTTCCTCCTGGTGTATTAACGCAATTGATCTTCCATTCTAAATTATGTGCGCTGCCCATCTTGGCACCTTTAAAATATTCAACATGTATAGGCATTGTTGAGCCTGCGATAAGTTCCCACGCAAAATTTGCAGGCGGAGTTCCTCCAAAATTTGCAGTTGACCCTGCTGGGTTGCTTGCCCCAAACTCTCCGGCTGTTGAAGTAATAAAATACAGATCCGTACTGGAACCTCTATCAATGGGATTGAACACCGCCTGACCTAAATTATTCAGTTGTGCTGCTGTAGCTCCGGTAGTGCCATCTGCATTATCGAAGGTGATACCAGCCCAAACTGTTTGCCCGGGTATAACAAAAGGTGTAACCGGACCAGAGTTATATATCTGTGCAACATTTGCAGCATAGCTTCGTGCAGGCAGGGTATACCCTGCAATAAAAGTACCCGGCGCTCCTCCTCCATTATCTTCATAAAACCGGACTCTTGCTCTTGCAGTAACTGCTGTTGGATTTGTATTGCTAACTGAGAATTGAAAGCTTCCAATTGTAAAAGGAGGTGTTCCCACCAACGTTAACTGATCTGCAACCAGTCTGGTTATAGTATTAGATCCCACCACAGCCGCACCACCATTACTAAAAATATTTCCACCGT
Source organism: Bacteroidota bacterium (assembly GCA_023429825.1). Lineage (GTDB taxonomy): Bacteria > Bacteroidota > Bacteroidia > Chitinophagales > Chitinophagaceae > JAEZDC01. The sequence goes on from JAEZDC010000033.1 coordinate 103,368, forward strand.
AAGTGGTCACATTTGAATAATAGGAATTTGGATCCACTGCTTCTACCCTTGCACTGGGGCTGCCAATAGGAATTTCTCTGGTCACTGTAACATTCCCGGCCGGCACAATCCTGTCTGTCCCCTGGGAAAAGCTTTGCATTGTACAAAGGCAAAACGTAAAAAGTAAAAATTGTTTCATATCCACACATTTATAGTTCGAATGATTTGCAAGAGCCGCGAACAGTTAGAATGGATATCCTATTGCGAGATTGAATATAAGATTCTGCCTTCTCCAATCAGCACTCTTCAGATCTATATCGCCGAACACCCATTTGTTTCCCTGTTCAAAAGGCTTGCGGATCGGGAACGCCAGGTCACCTCTTAAGATCACCAATGTCAGATCAACTCTCAACCCCACGCCTGCACCAACTGCCAGTTCTTTTAAAAATTCTTTTGAAAAAGATGATCCCGGTCTTTTTGGATCCTGCCTCAACGTCCAGATGTTACCAGCATCTACAAATACTGCACCGTTGAAGATGGAGCTGATATTAAAGCGGTATTCTGCATTCATCTCAAGCTTGATGTCACCAGGTTGATCCGGCAAATACCTCCTCGATGTGTCAGCATTTCCACCATAATAAGTGCCAGGCCCTACTGATCTTGCACGGAATGCCCTTATACTATTTGCACCCCCAATGAAAAATGATTTTATAAATGGTAAAGCAATACTATTACCATAAGCATATCCAGCACCAGTGATCACCCGTGTCGCCAGCATTGTGGTTCTGCTGTTCTTAATAGGGAATGTTTTCCTGAATTCTAACTCCGTTCTTATGTATTGAGAAAATGGTACGCTAAGAATTGATCTTGGATTGGTCTCGCTTGCACCTGTTATCAGTCCTAAAAGATTTCCGGACGCATCCAGGTTGATGTTTAAGTAAGTGCGACTTAGATCAAGTTCTCTTCCCAGTTGTGTATTCCTGTTGAAATTATAATTTGATCCGAAGATGAGTTGCTTTTGAATACTTCTTGCCAGGAATTGATTTGTATCTATCGCTAATTGAAAATTAGAAGTAACATTTCTAGGATACACATAATTGATAGCGACAACATTCAGCTGATGTTCTTTTGTGATATGCTCCTTCCATGCATAACCACTATTTAATTTGAAGGAATGCAGTGTGTATTGGGTTGAGCGATTGAAAAATTCATATCCTAGGTTGAATCTGGTTTGTGGAACGAATGCACTTGTTGTGTTAAACCTGAATGGGAAAGTTATTCTTGGAAAAGTAAGATTGATATCAAATCCATATCGATTGGTATTGGCAGCAGGTTGCTGACCGGATATTTGTCTTTCAATACCAACAAAGGCGCTCACAGTAGCGAGCTCTGCACCTTTAAATAAGTTTCTATGCCTCCAGCTAACCTGTACTTCAGTTCCCGTTGTATTGCTTGTAGACCTTGTTAATCCACCTACTTCAGCACGGATAGATTTTCTCTGCAGCGGTGTGAGATAGTAATATGCATTGAGGAGATGAGCGGTATCGGTTTGTACATCTTCAAACTGCACCTTCACAAATTTGTATACACCTAAGTTCACTAACCTGTTGAGTGAAAGATTATGATCATCCCGTTTATAAATATCACCGGGCTTGATCACCAATGTTCTTTCGAAAATTTTGGGTTTAAACCGATAGGCCGGATCGATAATGCGATAACCATTGTAGATTGAATCCGGCTTGAGAGTATCTACCTGGTTACCCAAACTATAATCCGCATGGACAGTTATTTCATTGATGCGATAGATATTTCTGGACTCATCAGGTGTTAAAGGTTTTACTCTCAACAAGAGATCAACTTTATTATCTCCGATGGTTGAATCAACATTTATGATGAGATAATCAGGACTGAAATAAAAATATCCTGCATTTTTTAATCTTGCATCTATCCTGATCCTTTCTGCTTTAATAATATCCAGGTCATAGGGTTCACCAACTTTTAACAAAGATTCATTGGCAGTAGCGGTGATGTGCTTGCTGAGATCTGTGGAATCTGTTGGAAAACTCACAGACCTGATCGCATATCGATGACCAATCTTAGCCGTAAAGCTTCCGCTTGTTTTTTGATTCTTCGTTGTAGAATCCCACGTAACATTCGCTTTGAAAAATCCCCTGTTCTCCAAACGATTCTGTAATACTGTTCTGTTCTTTTCAAAATTCATTGAACTGGTAAGGACCGGAGGTTCGCCAATTCTTTTTCCAACCAATGGCCACCTGTACATCCACAGCTTCAAACGCATTCCTAAAAACTTTGAATTCGGACGTGGTCGTAACATTCCCTGCAATTCTGTTCTTACAGCTTTTTGTTCTTTAGATGATAATCCCTGTGCATCTTCTATCTTAACAGTAGATCCCGTATACAAAGTATCGTTTGCAGGAATTGTTTTTTTACTGCATGCTCCTAAAACAAAACAGGCATAGATGATATAAAAATATCGTGTCATTGTTGTTTACCTTGTTGCTGTTGATCTACAGGCTTAGGCACTTGCCCGGGGTCGTCATTTACATTTCTTCTTCTTGGGATCGTTGCCTGTTCTTTTCTTCTATGAAATATTTCTTTGAACTGATCATAGTCAAACGTGATGATGAAACGAACTCCCGTTTATACCACCTGTCCTTCCAGCACTGCTTCATACACATTGCGACGATATGCCCTTAAGATATATCTGCCATCCGGTGTTAACAGGTAATCCAATGCTACATCGCTTGCAAAACCTGCAGCACGATTTACAGGATTGTTCGGTCCTTCAATTTGGAAATTAGAACCTACAGACACTCTGATTCTGTTATCCAACAGTCTTTTTGATAACGTCACTAACATATCTGTTCTGTTCTGGCGCTGACCAGTACTGTAGTCATCAGAATAAATGATACCGGTACTTACATCAAGGCCATTGACAAAACCAACTGCCCAGTTGTTAAGCTGTTCCGTTAGAATGCGACTCACACTTTGCCTAACGATGCTTCCTACACTTGTTCTGTCTGCCTGGTTCTCGAACGGATTTTCCTGTACAAATCTTCCAAGAATCAATAAAGAGAAAACCTGTTTATTCAACTCAGCATCATCTGTTCTTATCTGCTGTAATCGCTCTTCTACTTCGCGCCATCTTGATGTATAATTCTCAGGTAGCTGTATATCGAACCCTACGGTTGGCTGCATCAGTTCTCCACTCAATCTTAAGATCACATTGAATGGAACTCTTTCTTTGTAGATGTTCAATTCCGTTTCAGCTCGCCCTGCTATTTGCTGATACACGAGATTGATGGGTGCTGTTTGTAAAGAATATTGGGCTCTTACATTCAGTGTGGCTGTTGTAGGATCACCTGTCCATGTAACCACACTGCCCGGCAGTATATCAAACTTGCGCTTCAAGAAATTCAGTGTAAGCTGGTAAGCTCCTGAGTTCAATTCATAGTTGCCGGTTAAACTGATCTTACCACTTTTATCCATTCCTGCAGAAATATCTGCTCGTCCTCTCATTGAGAGTACATCACCATTTCGTTCATCTACAACCAGGTTGAATTGGGCTGCTGTATCAGTTTCAATAGTGGCAGCAAGATCAAGGCCCCCTACCTCTAATGAATTAGCGATGGTATCGAAAATGTTCGTGGTAGTGGCATAGATGCTATCCTCTGGAATATCCAGATCAACAAAACGAACAACACCTTCTCGTTTGATCACCTCGGGATCTTGTCCCGGCAATACAACACTAAAATTCGTTTCTTCATTAGCCCTTATGTTACCCTCAAGTGTAGGTGATTTCATATCTCCGTATACAGCTAAATCGAGGTCTACATTCAACTTACCATAGAAGAGTTTGTTAGGTGCTTTAGGCGTATTTACAATTCTGAAATTATCGGAAGTGATATAGAAGTCGAAATCAAAGTCTGTAAAGTTCGTAGTTACGATAGAGCCATCAATCGTTGCTTTATTACCAGAAGAATCTGTGATCACGAAATTATCTAAGGCAAAACCTTCAGATGTTATTCTTATTTCTTTATTTGGTAAAGTAAATTTCTCACCTAAAACAAGTGGGGCAATAAAAGTACTGTCAAACTTGATCGTACCATCAAACTTGGGCTGGCTCAACTTTCCACTTACCACCATTGATCCGTTTAAGCTTCCGCCAATGTCTCTTAACTGGGCACTGGTAAGTTGCCGGAGTGTGGTAAGATCAACTTTATTTACATCCATCCGCATATCTACTTCACCAGATGAAATAAAGTATCTGCCGGCCAGGTGCACATCATTCTTATCACTTAATACAGTAATATCAGCGGCTAATGTATTGGCGGTTTCATTATTGATCTTAGCTGTAACCGTTCCCAATGAATCTCCTTTGAAAGTAAAATCTTTCACCTGAACATCTGCAGTGAATATTGGCGAAGAAGATAAATTTCTGATGAGTGCATTCCCATTGATGGTACCACTCATTAACAGTGAATCCTGGTTAGCTACTCGCGTAAGTGTGCCTATTTCAAAATTTGTAAAATCTAATTGAATAGGACTATTGATAACATTGCTGGTGCTGTTAGCTTTCAACACTTGTTGCTGATTACTAATGCTGAAGTTGTTTACCAACCATCCACCATTTGAATACTGGATAAAGTTGTTAGCACCTGCAATCCATTTTTCATAATTCAACATCAGGCTATCCTGGCTCAAAGAAAATTTAAAACCCCCGGGTATGCTTGCTGCAACTCCTGCTATTTGATACTTAGATGCATTTCGTTTGTCTTTTACATCTAACCGAACAGTTAAAAGATCGTTCATCAAGTTACCGGTTACAGATGTTCGATAGAAACGGATGTCTTTCGTTCCACCACCTAAAGCTGTAGCAGAATAATCAAAAGAATTTCCATTAGCACCTGCAGTAACGGTTAAACTGTCGAGGCTTTGCCCGCTAAGAATAAGTTTAGCAGTTCGAAACTCGATATCGAGATCATTTGCTGTCGTATTAAGATAGGTAAGGAGATGTAATGTATCCGAATTTTTTATTGATGGCACAAATTCAAATAAGATAGGCGAAGGGAAAACCGTTGCGGTCATTGTCCAGTCTTGTGGAGTAGTGAGCGGTGTTATGTTATAACCGGGCAATTTATAATATCGATGCACAATGTTCTGCACTGCATAACCGATTTCAGTAAGATTATAAAATCCTTTCAGATCAACATAACCTAATTCCGAACGTACAGAGATAGTATTGCCTGTTGGCGAAGTGGTTGCCACCACGTTCATGGAATCGATTACAAAATTCTTTCCGTCTTTGGTCAAGACCAGATCAGTTATCGTCGCATTACCTTCCAAGGCGGTCATCTGGAGCGATGGCATGGAGATATTGATGTTACCATTGATCTTAAAAGGAAGATTACTGAAGCCAAGAGCTTTCAAATTAAGGCTATCAACATTCAGGCTTAGATCAAGAGAAGGGCTTTCCTGTTTCAAATCACTTGTCACAGCGAAAGACAGGTCAGCATTTGCATCATTGGCATCTCCCTTAGCAGTGAGAATTCCATTCCTGATGGTCGCATCAACTTTAATATTATTATAGTTGTATTTATTATAGTTGATGGAGGAGACGTAAGCTTTGATATCGATCGGTGAAGTGTTGACATCAAAACCATTTGCAGTAATATCTGCATGTAGTGTTGCCCTGCCAACATCAGGCTGCATTAACACATATCCGAGATCAAAATTGTACAAGGCCGTACGTGCTTTTAGTCTTTCACCTTTCATAGTGAGGCTGATATCAGCCGCGCCCCTGTTTGTTTGAGCGTATAACTGTGTTGTGAAATCTGTAAGCTTACCTCTGAATGTACCCCGTCCGTTTAACGCTTCCGGAATGCGAACCGTTGGAGGAATCGCTTTGGCAGGTAATATTTTTTTGAGATCGTTTCTTGTAGTACTGACTCTTGCAATTTTCAGATCATAAAATGTATTATCAGGATCAGGCAGACCTATTATCCTTCCTGATGCGGTGACTGCTGAATTGCCCAATCCATTTAAAGTAAAGTTCGGAATCAGGAGGTCCTTCAACATACCGTTTACTGTAGCATCTAAATACACCACCTCATGTTCATACCCTTTGAACGGTGGATTATATCTTAGTTGGGGAGCGAATATCAAAATGTCGCTGATGGCTACATTCGATTCGATGATCTCCAAATTCAGGAACATATTACCGGGATTTGCAGCTAATGCTTCCAGCGACGCATACCTCAACTCCGCACGATGTTTCAGTTCTGTTCTATCTGTTGTAAGATGAAAATTTTCCAGTGCCATGTGCGTTTCATCCATAATGAAATCTGCGTTCATTTCGTGTAGCACGAACCCACTTTTTTCTCTTAAAGCCAGTTGATCTATATGCGCTTCGTATGTAGTGGGTGTAAGATGAACATCGTTTGCAACCAGGCCGAGATCCTGTATGTGCATATGCCCATAGTCCATTCCATTAGTAGTTTTAGGCATATTATTATTCTCTAACCGGAAATCATTTTTATAAAGAGAGATATTATCGATGCTGATCTTCCAGGGATTATTAGCCTGGGCTTCTAATTTTTTTCCTACTTCTTTTACGGTGATCTCCGATTGAAGAGTTTTGCCCATCACTACAACTGACTCAGTATTATTGAGCCTTACATTTCTAAAATACATTGACAGTGAATCCATACTGATGGACTTCATCTCAGCTTCCATGCTACCAATGTTCAGATCAGTACTGATCGCAGACACTGCATTATCATAACTAAACTTTACATTTTTCAGATCAAGTTCTTTGAACCGCAGATCGAATACCGGTGGTTTGGTCTCTGCTTCCACAACTGCCATAGGTTTAGGCTCGATCAATGGTTTGTATTGTTTGATCTTGACAACAGAGTTTTCTAATGCAATTGTTGGGATAGAATAGATGAGTTTGTAGATATCGAGTGTATCGATCTTACTGTTGAAGTTTCCGATGTTGAGATACATATCCATGCCTGTTACGTCATCACGATAAGTAGTAACGACGTTGTTCAAGATGATTTTGTCAAGATCAAATTGCATAGGGACTGCTGTTGTATCTGCTGGTGTAGTGGATTGCGTTGCAAATGCCTTCAAAATATATTCGTAGTTGAATGCAGTGTCGGGAGACACTCTGTAAATATTTGCTCTTGCACCTTCTAATTCAAAATGCTTGATATAAACTTTATTGTCGAGGATCTTTAATAGAGGAATATCAACACGTAATCTCTTTGCGGCGAGTAAGGTGTCTTTTTGCTGATCTTCAAAATAGACATCTTCCAGAACGATCTTTTTTGGGAAACTAATACTAACCCGGCCAATCTCGACTTTCGTTTTAAGGGTGGTCTCTAAATAAACAACCACTTTTTTACGGGCATAGTTTTGCACTGCCGGCACCTGGATGAGAATATAGGCCAGCAAGATGAGGCCGAGTATGCTAACTGTTATCCAGCCAATAACCCTTAAAAATCTTCTTACGACTCTTTTCAAACAGCAGCGACTTTTGCAAATTATTAAATACAGCCATAGTGATGACTGAATTATTTTGTTGTAGGATTTATTCTCTTCCTCTTATCAAACCCAGCAATAGAGATATTACGGCTAGTACCAGAAGAATATGTACAAGCCCTCCAAATGAGCTTACAAAAAATCCGAATATCCAGCCAATTACTAATATTACAGCGATCAGGTATAAAATGCTTCTCATGTTCATTCGTTTAAATTCACCTGGTGTTCCATTTGTTTTTCGTCTTCGTGATCTTTCCATTTCTTGAAAGCAAAACCCAATCCACCGAAAATGGCGAGTTTCTTTAATGATGACCATACCGCACTCTTCGCTCTGTCTTTTTTCTCTTTCTTATTTTTTGATCGCATGCCGGCAAACAATAAACCAATCGCACTTATTGCAGCGCCAATCGTTGCTGCAGTTACTTTAGTAGCGAGGTATCCTGGTACTACCAACTTCACCACTTCCATCGGCACCTTTTTTATCCTGCTCTTGATCACAGTTGCCTGCACGTCTACTCTCCCACGCAGACGTAATATCTCTGCGTCGATATCCTCCACTGACTTCAGGAAAGAGAGATCAGTTCTCTTGTACGGCGTTGATGCGGTCGTCGTCATTACTTTTCGCTTTTTCTTTATTAGAAAACACTGCGCTGATCACAGCACCGGAAACTTTTTTAGTTATCCATTTCTTATTTGCTATCAGCAGCACAAGCAGTAAAACATATATACCGGTTACAATAGCAAAACCCCAAATAAAGCTGCCGGTAAGTTCACTAAATACAAAGCCGAGGGTTACGCTGAAAAAGATCAAAGCAAACAATCCAAACAAAGCAAGCATTACACCATTGGCAATACCTGCACTGGCATTGGCTGCCTTTTTTGTGAACTCAAGTTTCAGCAATAAAACACGGTCGTGTACATAGTTCTCCAGCAGCTTTTTGGTTTCAGAAAAAAAGTTTTCCTTTTTTTCTTCAGTATGTTTTTGCTGCCCGTTTTCTATGGTAGAAGCGGTACTATGCATTTTGTGAAGTTTGGTTCCACTCACCAACTTTTTCTTTGCCTTTGTTCCACAAATTGTTTACATCTTCACCTAAACCGCTAATAGTGTCTTTCACTTTCTGACCACCCTGGCTGGCATAGTCCTTCACGTTCTCTAATATTTCTTTACCTTTTTCACTGCTCAATAAGATAGCGATCGCAGCACCTGCAGCTGCACCAAGTGCAAGTCCGCTTAAAAATTTTTGATTGTCGGTCATGACGGTAATTTTTTATGTTATAAATGATTGTTATAAAATAGTACAAGCATTATACCATTTCACAATCAGCATATAATAAGCAGCTTAAATGCTTAATGTACCATGTAATAAAACATGACTAAGGCATTTGAGGAAATCGTTCAACAGTAAGCGGGATATTAGAGTGTCGGATGTATCCCTTTGCGATATCATTTCTTGCCTCGCATTATGTTCATCTTCATGACCATATGCTAAAGCGAATCGAGAATAGAAATAAACTTCGAACAAAATGATTCAAGCTCATCTCGTGTTATGCTCAAGGGGGGTGCTATTCTCATTTTTTCAGGAGCAAATAAAAACCAATCGGTGATAATACTTTCTTCAATGCATTTATGAACAACTTGTTTGTTCAGTTCAAAAGAATCAAACTCTACCGAGCACCACAATCCTGCAGTGCTGATATTTTTTATTAATGAGTGCGCTAATCGATGCTCTACAATTTTTTGCTTTTGCTGTACTTCTGCGACCAGGTCGTCATTTAATAAAACCTCAAATGCAGCCTTACCTGCAGCACAGCTAACCGGGTGCCCGCCGAACGTGGTGATATGACCTAATACCGGATCATGCGTAAGTGCTTGCATCAACTTTATATCTGCGATAAAGGCACCTAAAGGCATTCCTCCGCCAAGTGCTTTTCCTAATAATAAAATGTCCGGAACAATATTGAACTGTTCAAAAGCCCATAACGAACCCGTTCGGCCAAAGCCGCTTTGAATTTCATCAATGATCAATAACACACAATTTTCAGCACACTTATTTCGCAAATTCTTTAACCATTCGATGTCTGCTTTTATAATCCCACTCTCAGCCTGTACAACTTCCATAATCACACATGCAGTAGAATCGTCAATGGCATCAATCCCTTCATTACTATTATAATCAAAATGAAGAACATTGGGCAGCAAGGGACGAAATGCATTCCTGAAATATTCATCTCCCATTACACTTAATGCACCATGTGTACTTCCATGATAACTCTTATTAAATGCAATGATCTTAGAACGGCCAGTTACTCTTTTAGCCAGCTTCAAAGCGCCTTCCGTTGCTTCGGCACCGCTGTTAGTGAAATACACGCAATTTAACGATGCAGGCAAGTGATCAGCCAGCAATTTTGCATAGCTAACCTGGGGCTGCTCAATGAATTCACCGTAAACGATCAGGTGCATGTATTCCGCAGCCTGCTTTTGTACAGCTTCAACTACTTTGGGATGACTGTGACCAATATTCGCAACAGAAAAACCGGAAATGAGATCGAGATATTTCTTTCCATCTGCGCCATGTATATAACAACCCTCCGCTTTTATCATCTCTAAACCAATTGGCGAAGGAGATGTTTGGGCTATGTGCTGAAGAAATTGATGACGCAAAGACATGATTCAAGTAAATAATTGACAGATAGCAGTGGATAGTTATTGCCTGCAAAGATGGTGTTTCTATAATTGTTAGAATTACTTTTGTGTAAACTATCCACCTCATCTATCATCTACAACTATGGCTCACATTTATCCCGTTCAAGGTAAACATCCAAAGTTTGGAAAGAATTGTTTTATTGCTCCAAACGCAACGATAGTTGGAGATGTAGTGATGGGCGATGATTGCAGCACCTGGTTTAACGCAGTAATACGGGGAGACGTTCACTACATCAAAATTGGCAACAAGGTGAACATCCAGGATGGCGCAGTTATTCATTGCACCTTTCAAAAAAATCCAACTGAGATCGGCAACAATGTCTCAATCGGGCATAATGCGATCGTTCATGGTTGTACTGTACATGATAACGTTCTCATCGGCATGGGAGCGATCGTGATGGATAGATGTGTCATTCACCCAAATTCGATCGTTGCAGCCGGAGCTGTGGTGTTAGAAGGTACTGTAGTTGAAGAAGGAAGTGTTTATGCCGGGGTGCCGGCTAAAAAAGTAAAGGACGTGTCCAAAGAATTGATCCATGGGGAGATCGATCGCATCGCCAATAATTATATCCAATATGCTTCGTGGTTTAAAAGCATTAATGAAACTCCTTCATATTAAATTAACACTCACCAAGCAGCTTTTGGCTTGTGTAATTTCTCTTATTAATGGATCTTGTTAGTAAGATTGGAACATGATAAGCAGATAATCGGTAATTTGCCTCTACAAATCCTTTTTTGATGAAAAAGTTTTTATTCTTCGGTGTGGCGGCATCTTTCCTCTTAGCTTCTTGCAGCTTGTTCCGCTCTAACAAAAAGGGATGTCCCAGCAATGGAGCCAATGTGGGTGCAGAGAAACTCATCAGCGGTGATCCAAAAGCCACAAAAGATGTGAAGAAGGGAAAAAAATACAAGATGAGTAAGTTTTAACGACTGGTACGGATTTTGGCTTTTGCATTGTGTGGGTTTCTTTGAACAGGTTTCTGAATTACAAGATGGTTACAGGTAGGTTTCTTTTGATCGCAGTAATGGCTCTGGATACTAGAAGCTGAATCCTTATGCTGCATAGCAGTTTTCTTGAGCAGAAATCCTGTTCAACAACCTTCATTTAAATTTCACAATTATAAATTCTATCTTATGAGCTACCAGTTACAATCTCAAATGGGTGCTCTTGAAGCAGTTATCGACGACAATTGCGGCTTGAAAAAATTTTACAGCATTGCGAATATGCTGGCAAGAGAGCTGAAAGTAAAATTCACTTCAAAAGAAGATGATTCTGCGACAGTTGAATGGCATTTCAAGTACAAAGGGTCTGCTCTTACGTTGCATTACAATATTTATAATGGTGTAAGTATTTATCCAAAAGCAAGTAAATACAACAAGTTCGTTAGCGAAGTCGCAGGATTTCTGGAAGGAAAAGTTTTTTAGTAATTCTTATCATCGATCGATTCGAGAATATTATAGTAACTGATATAACGCTCCTCTGAAATTTGCCCCTCTGCAACAGCATCTTTTACTGCACACCCGGGCTCATTGATATGTAAGCAATTATTGAATTGACAATCATTTACTTTCTTCCTCATTTCCGGGAAATAGTGTGAAAGTTCCTGCCTGGAAATATCTACAATTCCAAATTCTTTTACACCCGGTGTATCAATGATCTTTCCTCCGAATGACAAATCAAACATCTCCGCAAACGTGGTTGTATGCATTCCCTTTCCACTCCACCCACTCACTTCCTGTGTTTTTAAATTCATCTCCGGAAACAAAGCATTCAGTAATGTAGATTTTCCTACACCACTATGCCCGCTCACCAAAGTTGTTTTATTCTGAAGCCGGTCTTTTATTTGAGTAAGGCCTTCATTATTCTTTACACTGCTGTGCAAAACAGCATAGCCTATCTGCTCATACATTTCAGTAAGCACCTCCAGCCTGGATAGTTCTTTACTCTTATAGATGTCTGTCTTATTGAAAATAATAAATGCAGGGATATGATACGCTTCGCATGTGACTAAGAACCTGTCAATGAACCCTTGTGATGTCTTAGGTTCCTTCAGCGTAGCAAACAAAATACTTTGATCAAGATTAGAAGCAACGATGTGGTTCTTCTTTGCATGGGGCGAGGTACGTACTACATAATTCCTTCGGTCGTGTATTTTGTTGATGATAGCCGATCCTGCTTCTGTTTCTTCCTCCAGCTCCACTTCATCTCCCACAGCGATGGGATTAGTACTGGTTAGCCCTTCCGTTCTAAACAAACCTTTGATCCTAGCATTATAGGTTTTACCATTTTCAGCTTTTGCCACATACCAGCTGCCGGTTGATTTATATATCAGCGCCTTCATTACAACGAAGATAGCTGGTTAATTCTCGATGAAATCCCAAAAACGCAGAAGGACTCTCCGCTACAGAATAGCTTCAGCGATTCCATGTTTTCTGCGAGCATAAAAAAAGCCTTCGATAGAAGGCTTTCAATATTGTTCCTATAGAATATTATTTTTCTATTCCTAACAACTCTACTTCAAATACTAAAGCTGCACCAGGTTTAATCTTTTCACCGGCTCCATTATCACCATATCCGAGATTGGATGGAATAACGAACCTGTACTTACTTCCAACACTCATCAATTGTAACCCTTCGATCCATCCCGGAATAACATTTCCCAGCGGAAAGGTTACAGGCTCGCCTCTGTCAACAGAGCTATCAAATACTTCACCTGTTATCGTAGTGCCATGATAATGCACTTTTACCTTATCTGTTGCGGCTGGCTTAGGGCCATTTCCTTCTTTAATCACCTGGTATTGCAATCCGCTTGCAGTAGTCACAACACCTGCTTTCTTTTTATTTTCATCCAAAAACTTCTGAGACTCCTTTTTTGTTGCAGCAGAATTCTCATCTCTCATTTTCATAAAATAAGTCTGCAATACATTATTACATTGCTCTTCATTTAAAGCTGTTTTGCTGCCTTTCATTACTTCAGTCACTGCTTTCGTTAACTGCGCAGTGTTGATATTTTTCACACCCTGCTTTTTATAAAATTGCGCCATGCTAACACCCAGCGCATAACTAAAAGAGTCAGTGCTGGTCTTTAAAGCAGATGCAGCAGCGCCTGGCTTTTTGTTCTGACCACATGCCACCAAGAAAGATCCGATACATAAAAAGAGTAATAACTTCTTCATCATAAAAATTTAGTTGCCAAATGTAGGAGAATAAGCAGAAACGCTGCGGACTTTTAACAAGGTGATGAATGCATCTGTAATTCTTTGGTAGCCAGCAGAGAATAAGTATTGAACTTCGTTGCGTCGCACACTTCAGGGTTCACATTACTATTGAGCATATTGCATCATCTGCAGAATGATATCCGGATCTGGAGAATTTGCCAGGAACTTTTCTCTTTCACTGTACCGGCATACGCCCGGATAGTCACCTTCCTTGTAACCCATATCCAATATTATCTGAAAATGCAGATGTGGTGGCCAATGACCATTCTCGTCGGGTTTACCAAAGTGTGCAATCTCCTGGCCCCGATTGATGTACTGGCCCTCTGTAAGTTTTTCGATGTCGGCCAGGGACAGGTGTCCATATAAAGTATAAAAAGGAAATCCATCCAGTTGGTGAAGGATGATCATAGTAGCGCCATAATCACCATAATGATCATTAAATGCAAAGCTGTGAACCATTCCGCCAAAAGGAGCATACACCGGTGTATTTACCTTGCCCCATATGTCTGTACCAAGATGTAATCTTCTTGGCTCTTCCCACGGATTAGGAGCATCAAACACTTTACTTCTGCTATATACAGTTCGCAATTCTGCATACCCGCCAATACCATACATAGCGTCAGCTTTCTCAAGCTGGTGCTCTATATATCTTTCAAATAAAGAAGTGTCAGCAAAGATTTGTTCAGTTAAACTATTGTTGGCGGAAGTAAAATCTATCAGCTTCAGCTTATCCTTTGAAGCATTGAATGGCACTACAGGATGAAAAGACGATCTGTTTCTTTTTAATACGTTAATAACCTCAGTTGGATTGATCAGCGGATCTTTCATACTTCTAAAGTTACACTACAACGTTGATCATCTTTCCTTTAACAAAAATGAATTTCTTTACCGGCTTGCCCTCAACCCATTTCTGAACCACATCATTAGCAGACACGATCTTTTCAACTTCCGCCTGCTCAGCATCTAAAGAAATATTGATAGTTGTTCGCAGCTTTCCATTTATAGATACAGGATATTCCTTACTTGATTCAACCACATACTTACTTTCGAACTTAGGATAAACAGCATTCAATACGCTTCCTTCATTACCCAATACGTTCCATAATTCTTCTGCGATATGCGGGGCATACGGAGTGAGCAGAACCACCAATTGCTCCAGCACTTCTTTTTTATAACATTTCAGATCATGTAATTCGTTCACGCAAACCATGAAAGCAGCGACGGCCGTATTAAAAGAAAATCTTTCAGTATCTTCTTCAATCTTCCTGATCGTTTTGTGCAACACTTTCAATTCTGCATCGTTCGCTTTTTCATCAATCCAAACCTTGATTCCCTTCACTTCATCAAAGAATAACCGCCACAACTTTTTCAGGAAGCGATGCACGCCTTCAATTCCCTTTGTATCCCAAGGTTTACTTTGCTCCACCGGGCCAAGGAACATTTCATACATGCGGAAAGTATCTGCGCCGTATTTGTTTACAAGATCATCAGGATTTACAGTGTTGAATTTAGATTTAGACATTTTTTCAACTTCTGAGCCGCAGATGTATTTGCCATCTTCCAAGATAAATTCGGCATTAGCATATTCGCCATTTCTCCATTTCTTGAAAGCCTCGATATCCAGTTCGTAGCCATCAACAATATTTACATCAACGTGTAAAGCATCAACTTCAGAGTTGCTTTTTAATCCTGACGAGATGAATTTGTTTGTTCCTCTTTGTCTATACACAAACCGTGAACTCCCCTGTATCATCCCCTGGTTCACCAATCGCTTATACGGCTCATCATGATTGATCAAACCAAGATCAAACAGGCACTTCGTCCACATCCTGCTATATAGCAAATGGCCAACTGCGTGTTCTGTTCCGCCGATATACAGATCAACCTGGTTCCAGTAATCACTCGCCTGTTTGCTGCAGAACTCTTTATCGTTATGCGGATCCATATAACGTAGAAAGTACCAGCTACTGCCTGCGTAACCGGGCATCGTATTCGTCTCTAAATTTCTTTCAGTCCATTCCGGAATGTTAGCCAAAGGTCCTTCGCCTTCAGGACCGGGAGAATAAGAATCAACGTTTGGCAATTGCAATGGCAACTCAGCTTCATCTAAAGGATATGCAATGCCATTCTTCCAAACAATTGGAAACGGTTCACCCCAATATCGCTGGCGGGAGAATGCAGCATCTCTCATTTTAAAATTCACTTTCCTTTCTCCAATACCTTGCTCCTCTAATTTGTTTATCACCACCTCGATGGCATCCCGCATTACCATTCCATCCAGGAAACCACTGTTACTGAGCTTTGCATCTTTCGTTGGATTAGCTTCTTCACCATTATATGCATCACCGATGATGTTAGTGATCGGGATATTAAAATGCTTTGCAAACTTGTGATCTCTTTCATCGCCACATGGCACTGCCATGATAGCTCCTGTTCCATACCCGGCCAAAACATACTCAGATATCCAGACAGGAATTTCTCTACCATTAAAAGGATTGAGTGCATAAGCACCAGTGAACACACCGCTGATCTTTTTCTCAGCCATGCGTTCTCTCTCACTTCTGCTTTTTACATAAGTGATATACTCTTCTACAGCCTGTTTCTGTTCTGCAGTTGTTACCTGTTCTACGAGATCATGCTCAGGAGCAATCACCATAAAGTCAACTCCGAATATTGTATCAGGACGAGTAGTATACACCCGCAAGGCATGATCCATTTCTGTACTGGTAATAGAAATATCCTGAATGATTACTTCCTGTCCTTTATAAAAAGCTTTCGTTTCACTTACGGTTTCCTGGGATCCGATCCTGATACTGAAATCAATCTCTGCTCCACTGCTCTTACCGATCCAGTTGCTCTGCATCTCTTTCATTGCATCGCTGAATTCTACAGTATTCAATCCTTCTAACAATCTGTCAGCGTATTCAGTAATGCGTAAATACCATTGACGCAATTTTTTCTTTACCACCGGGTGACCACCTCTTTCACTCACACCATTCACCACTTCATCATTTGCTAAAACAGTTCCCAGGGCTTCGCACCAGTTCACTTCACCATAGCCACAATAAGCCACGCGGTAATTCATCAGGATATCCTGCTGCTCTTTTTCAGTGAAGGTTTTCCATTCGCTGGCAGTGAATAACACAGATGCATCGCCGGGACAAGTATGATTGATGTTCCCTTCTGTTTCAAAGATTTTGATCAACGCGTCAATATGTTCCGTCTTGTTTGACTTACGATTATACCAGCTTTTGAAAAGCTGCAAGAATATCCACTGCGTCCATTTATAATAATGCGGTTCAGATGTATTCACTTCCCTATCCCAATCATAGCAGAAACCAATATTATCCAGTTGCTTTTTAAAATTAGAAATATTTGCTGCCGTTGAAACTGCAGGATGAATACCATGCTCTATGGCATATTGTTCTGCAGGTAATCCAAAAGCATCGAAACCCATCGGGTGCAAAACATTGTAACCCTTCAATCTTTTAAAACGGGAATAGATGTCTGAAGCAATATAACCTAAAGGATGCCCTACATGCAACCCTGCACCGCTGGGGTAGGGAAACATATCTAATACAAAAAACTTCGGCTTGTTACTTACGTTCGAAACCTTGTAAGCATATGTTTCTTTCCAATGCTGTTGCCACTTTTTCTCTATGTCTCTGAAATTATATTCCATATCAGTTTTAAGAAGTAATAGTTATGTACCAGCTTTTGTTTTCTATGGCATCTTCGTTGCGTCGCACACTTGTACTGGGGGAAAGCTATCAGCTGTGAGCTTTCAGCAACTCCACCAACTGATGTCGAAAGCTGATTGCTCAGAAATATTCCGAACGTTGAAGTGAGTGACACAACGGACGATGAGTTATGCATTACAGCCTGTCCCAAAACCAACTAACAAAACTTTAACCTGCAATGACCATAGTGCGCATAATTGCCGTTAGTAAACAATCGTTAAGAGTGCTGCAAATGTAAGCGTTTAGGTTTCAAAACCCTACATTTGCAAGCGTCTGAAACCTCTAAATCTAAAGCATGGCAACGCAAGGAAAAGCATCTCTCAAACGCAGTAAACCCAACTATGTATACAGCATTATTGGTGTGGCTTTGGTACTGCTGATCATGGGTATCATGAGCTGGATATTTCTGAATTTCAGCCAGGCAGGAAATCTTTTCAAAGAAGATATCAGGATCAGTGCATACCTGAGAACGCAAAACAAAGACACGATCGGCCAGATCCAGCAATACATTACTGCGCAACCTTATGCTAAGAATGTACAGTACATTAATAAAGAATCGGCAAAACAGATCTGGAATAAGGAGAACAACGAAGACTGGGCTAAGATACTTACTGAAAACCCTTTGCCGGAGAGCATTGACTTTTATGCAAAGAGCCATTATGTTAACCCGGATAGTTTACAAAGAATATCTTCTGACCTGATGGGTAAATATGGAAACCAGATCACTGATCTGCAGTATCCAAAGAACCTTGTAAATAATTTGAACCAGCAGGCTTCCAAGTATGGTTTGATATTTCTTGTTGTAGCGATCGTATTATGCGTGATCGTTATTGTGAGTATAGATAATACCATACGCCTTGCAATGTTCAGTAACAGGTTCCTCATAAAAACAATGCAGATGGTGGGCGCTACAAGATGGTTCATCGTAAAGCCGATGGATGTACGAGCGATCATCAATGGATTGATCAGCTCGGGAATTGCCATAGTGATCCTATTTGTGATGATGAAGTGGGCAGAGAACCAGGTACCGCAGTTGAAAACCATTCAAAACGGTGCGACTACTGCAATGTTGTTTGGAGGATTAATCATAGTGGGTGTTGCTATATCTGTTTTTAGCACGCACAGAAGTGTGATGAAATACCTGAGAATGAAACTGGATGATCTGTATTAAACATTTTTCTATAAAAGAAAATCCCGCTCTGGTAGCGGGATTTTTTATTGATGCTATTTTAAATAAGTTGCCAGCCACTCGTGTACCTGCTGATAAAAGAATTTACTGTTCTCTGCTTTTAATATCCAGTGGTTCTCTTCCGGGAATACGATGAGTTTACTTGGCACTTTCATTCTCTTCAACGCAGCCCAGTATTCCAAACTATTGTTCAATGGTACGCGGTAATCCAATTCCCCTACTGTCACTAAAACAGGGGTTTTAAAGTTCTTTGCCAAACGAATTGGATTTTGTTCGATCCATGTTTTTGCCTGCTCCCAGGGTGGGCCGCCAGCCATTACTTCACGGCCATACATCACATCACTTGTTCCCCATTGCGCTTCACTGTTAACCAAACCTGCATGGCTGATCAAGGCTTTGTAATGCGAGGTAGTTCCCTGCAACCAGTTACTTAAATGTCCGCCATAGCTTGCACCACCTGCAGCCTGTTTTGTACCATCAATGAATGTAAATCGTTTGATCGCATCTGCGGCAGCTTCCTGTATTTCGTCGGCAGGGCCTTTGAATGGATCGAATTGTATATCCTGTGCGAATTTCTCACCGTATCCCGTAGAGCCTGTATAGTCAGTGAGTACTAAAACATAACCGGGTGCAGAAAGTAAATGATAATTCCAGCGATAGCTCCAGTTGTCTTTCCATGCACTTGCCGGGCCGCCATGTATCACAACAAACAAAGGATATTTTTTATTGGCATCAAAGCCCGCAGGTTTCACTATCCAGCTATGTATCTTTTTGCCGCGGCTACTGGATGTCCATATTTCTTCAACTGCATTCAGATCGAGCTTCTTTAATTTCTCTGTATTGAAGTTGCTGATGAGGTTATGTGTTCCATTGGAATTTACTTTCACGATCTCTGCCGGCATTGTACTGCTTTCAAATGCAGCTACTATTGCATTCCCACTCTCTGACACACTCAATCCTGTATAAGAACCAACACCGCCTTTTGTGTAGAGCTGCGCATTGCCACCTGAAACAGGCATCGTGTATACCTGGTCTCTGCCTTCACTCTCAACAACCATGAAGATGGTATTGGCAGCAATTGTAAAGCTGTTAACCGGTCTATCCAATTGTTTAGTGAGAACGGTTTTGTTCTGCATAGATGGCCAATCGAATCTTGTTAGTTGATCAAGATTATACACCTTATTATTATTGATCGGGCTACTGGTACAGAACAAATACTTTCCATCCGGGCTCACCGCAGGATCACCGTAAGAGGCGCCATCCTTGGTTAATTGCTTTGCATCGCCACCAGTTACGGGTACACTATAAATATTCGAGATCACATCCTGGTAGGCCCCGGTTCCTGCTTCAGTTACTGCAGTGAACAGCACACTCTTACCATCTGCACTCCAGGTTATGTTTCCTAACCTGAAGCCTTCCTGTTTGGAGATGGCTACATCATTCAACAGGTTGGTCGCCTTATCATTTCCTATCGCCTGCACAAACATGTGCGGTTGTTTATCATCCATCCACCTGTCCCAATTCCTGATGGGGTATTGCCTGTAAACTCTTGCTTTGTACTTGATCTTCTTCCTGTCGTCAGCTATCTTTTTATTAGCTGAATCAGAATAAGCACCTGGAAAAACATTCCCGGTGAACAGGATCATCTTTCCATCAGGACTCCATTGCGGAGAACCTGCACCAATCGAAATATTAGTAAAGCGTTGAGCCTCCCCACCTTCTTTCACATTCAACAAATAGATCTGACCGGCTTCATCACCTTCTCTTTTTGCGGAGAAAGCAATGTATTTTCCATCAGGGCTCCACTGGTATCCGCCTTCAGCGCTTTTGCCACTGGTTAATCTTCGTGGTACAGCGCTACCGTCGGAAGGAACGATCCATAGATCACTCACAACCTCAGTTTCAGTGTAACTTGGTTCAGTTACGTTAAACACTACCCACTTTCCATCGGGGCTTACCTGTGGCGCTCCTACTCTCTTCATCAGCCACAGATCTTCATGTGTGATGGCTTTCTTTTGCTGTGCGGTAACGCTGCCTACAGCCAGCACCGCCATAATTGCAATGATCAATTGTTTCATAGTAGTTTTTTGTCGTGCTAAAAATAAGGGAAGGTGTAGCAGTTACAAAACAGTAACTTTAAATACATCAAAAGCCTAATCATGAAAACCTTTCTTCTCCTGGCGGTAACTTTTGTACTCTTCTCTTGCGGTATAGGAAATGATTATGGTAAAGAAGTAAGTGACAAAGGGAATAAGCTTTATTACGTTGAGCCTGTAACGGAAGCTGAAGCAAAAGATGTATTGAACTGGCTGCATGAAACCAATCATAACTGGGGGCAGCCTGCAGTTCCTTTTCAATTGAGTAAGCAGGAAAATAAATACATCTTTAAATACAGCGTTCAGAATACTGAAACCATTGAAGCTGCTACTGGTTTTATTGAAACCTTTGCCACCAAACTTTCCGAGCGGTTGAAGGGCGCCCCGGTTGATGTGCATTTAATGGATGATAAACTGGAAAAGACTTATAAAGTGATCAGCAGCGGGAAATAACAGAAATTATTAGTCTTTATAAATTTGCCGGTAATATTCTATTTAAAACTGGCACTATGAAGAACGTGTTATTATGCTTGCTGTTTTTAACGCTTATCGTAGCCTGTAAGAAAGATTCAAATAATAAGATCATTGGCACCTATACAACAGGTGCTACCATACAGGTTGATCCGCCGATGATGTTCACCAGGAACGGAATGATACACGATCTTCAACTGATCAAAGATTTTTTACAAAGAGATACCAGTTTCCTCGGCACCAGGGACACGGGTTTTATATTCAACCAAAACACAGAAGTAAACAAGGTCAACTACAGTCTTGACTTCAGATCGAACGATACGGTGTATATAACAGATAATATCACCGGTATTCCCACCACAAGAAAATATTTGCAGCAACGATCAGGTTCTGAGATCGTATTGTCACCAGTCGACTCTTCATGGATCATTCTAAACGGAACTCAACCACACGATCGCTTCTGGTTTTTATCATATAAGCTTGAAAAGAACAATACAGGGCAATTCTCTTTGTATAATGTACCGGCGGGCTCATGGGCAAAAGCGAAATACAATACCACGTTGTTGAATACTAATGGCAACCTTGTGATGCCTCTTACCAAATCTCATTTTCATTTAGCCGGCCCCAGCAGTTCTTCCTACAGCATCTACTGGAGCAATAACTCCTGGCTTTACCTGAATATGAATATTCAAAATGAATTACAGGCGGGAGATACGCTGGTAGTGCAAACGAAAACAATTAATCTGCTGAAGCAATGACGAAGATCTGAATGGCGATATGAGCAAGTCGCAAACTTGACGTAAATGCGGCGAAGTTGTAAACTTCGCCTAGGCCATGACTATATACCGAAGCTTGGCGCATCAAACCGATCACGCACATTAGCACTCACTGAAAAAGATGATCTACACATAAAAGGCAGTTCCTAGTTGCTTATAGGTAGTTAGGTAACTTATTTAAAGGAGCTACGGACTGGCTTTAGGCAGTCCGGTAACTACCTGTAGGCAGTTGGGTAAGTGACTATAGGTAGCAAAAAGCTCCCTTCAGGCAGTTGGGTAACTGCCTAAAGGAAGTTGGACGACTCATTAAAGGGAGCTTTGAACTGCCTTTCGAGAGCCCTGTAACTACCTAAGGGAGCGAGGTAGCTGGTTATAGGCGGCCCGGAGCTGGTTACAATAGACAGGGTGTCAGTCATAACCCAGGATGCATCGGGTTGAATACGACGAAGTGTCAGCTTTAACCGATGGTGTATCGGGTATGAGGCGATGAGGTATTGGCTTTAGCCTATGGTGTATGGGTACAAGGTGATGTGGTGTTGGCTGTAAAACAACGGTGCATCGGGTACAAGGGGATGATGTGCTGGGTTTAGCCGATTCTACCGTGATTGTAGCTGCCTTAACTCTTGAAAAAATTCTCTCCGGCTACGACTTGGTTTTTACAAACTATTTTTAACCCATCACTTCAAATCATGATTTCAATCTGTATTACATTATCGTATATACAAAAAAACAATGTGGAGGCGAAGGCATGAATAAAGATCTTCATACTGTTCAAGTGTACAACGAACATGTAAATAGCTACATCAGCAAGTTCATGGATCTTGGCTTGTATAAACAAACGTTTACTCCTTTACTGGAAAATCTTCCAGCCAATGCAAGGGTACTCGAATTAGGATGCGGTCCGGGAAATGTTGTTCAATATTTAAAAGGTGAAAGGCCAGATCTTCATTTCCTTGGAAT
>JAEZDC010000109.1 GCA_023429825.1 Bacteroidota bacterium
ATGTCAAAGCCTGCGCTGTATCTCTCGGATTTCTTTGAACATTTCAGAAGCTATTATTACGATAACCTGCACCGGGTGCGTACGCATAACGATATGACGCAATGGCTGAAGTTCTTCCTGGTGGGTGTGATAGAAACGGCAAAGAGTTCCGTGCAGACCTTCAAAGAAATTCTACGCTTAAAGGAAAAGATCGAAAAGCAGGTATTGCCACAGCTCAGCCGGCGCCAGACCAATGCGCTGGATATCCTGAATATTCTCTATAAGCAACCGGTGCTGAATGTGCGTATCCTGATGGACCTGGCAGGTTTAAATTATTCCGCTGCGAACCGCTTTATCGCTGAGCTGGAGCAACTGAATATCCTGAAAGAGTTCACGATGATCAAGCGCGTGCGGTTTTTTGTGTTCAATGATTACCTGTCGATATTCCACGATCAGCCGGATTATAAAACACAGGAAAATGTATTACCAGAATAAAATAAAAAATATGAAGACAGACAGTAGTTAAAAACAGAGAGCCCGGGAGTAAAGAAGTTAGCGCTTCGATATCCCAGGCTCACAAAAGTTCGGAAAGCAAGCCGTTAACTTATGTGAACCCTCCGGTTCACCTTTCCGGGATAATAAAGAGCGAGCAAATGTAAGGTCATACCTCTATTGAAGTTTCCTTCCCTGCCAGATTTTTCTCCCGATTCATAGGTTTCCTGGTTGTTTTCACCGACCGACACTATTTATTATAAACAACAAAGACCAAAAGGGAAGCTTATGTCTATTACGAAGATACCAGAACAGGTAAAATTCCGGCTGTGGGGTAAATCCGCCGGTTGCTGCGAGTATGAAAACTGCAGCAAACCCCTTCATGTTGATACGCTCACGAAAGCGGAGTTCAATACTGCTTATATCGCTCATATTTATGCAGACCAGCCCAACGGTCCGCGCTATCACGCGGTGCTATCTCCCAAGCTCAAGCATGATATCAGTAACCTCATGCTGCTCTGTGATGAACACCACCGGCTGATCGATAAGGCGCAGGTGAAAGCACATCCGGCACCAAGGCTGATCGCTATGAAAGAGGAGCATGAGCGAAGGGTTACGCAACTGATGTTGCTCAAGCCTGAGAAGCGCAGCCATATCATTTTGTATGGTGCAACTATCGGTAATCACCAGTCACCGCTTTCCTATATCGAAGCCAGTACTGCGTTGAAAGGGAGTTACCCGGTCGATACCAAAGCTATCGAACTGGGTATGAAGAATGCCTCCCTGCAGGATGATACCGCGGAATACTGGCAGATAGAAGAAGCGCATCTCAGCCGCATGTTTTCGAGGATGGTGGAACCATTGAAAGGTAATGACGCGGTACAGCATTTCTCCGTATTTGCCCTGGCACCGCAACCCCTGCTGATCCGGCTGGGTACGCTGCTCTCGGATATTTACCCGGCAGAGGTATATCAACGTCACCGTGAGCCCACAACCTGGGAATGGCAAAGTTCGAGTACAGTCAAAGGATTCAGCGTGATCGAGCCTGCTGTTATTACCAGCACCCCGGTACTCACGTTTGAACTAAGTGCAACGATCAGTGATGAACGCATCACTTCTGTTCTGGGAAATGATTGCAGTCACTGGAAAGTTAAAATTGATGCGCCGGGTAACGACTTCCTGAAAACAAAGGAGCTGCTTGCGGCATTTCGTGAGACCGTGCGCCAGGTACTGAATAAAATTAAAGCAGCTCACGGCGAGCAAAGCGAGATCCATGTGTTCCCGGCCATGCCTGTCTCGGCGGCACTGGAACTGGGAAGGGTGTGGATGCCCAAAGCGGACCTGCCGCTGGTCATATATGACCAAAATCGTAAGGCAGGCGGATTCATTAAAACCATCACTATAAAAAATTAAGATATGCTTACAAAAGAAGAGGAAATTGAATTTGAAAAGATATTCAAAGGTCTGGCGAAGAACCTTGATATCACCAGGGAACAGCATGAAAGCGCTGTGAAGAGTTATAACTATGTGGGTGAATGGCTGAGCCAGACCGACTCGCCGCTTTATCCTTATGTGGTAGAGGTCAGACCGCAGGGTTCCTTCCTGATCGGAACGATCACGCAGGCGGTAACGGAAGACGGAGAAATAGATATTGACCTGGTGTGTATGCTGAAAAGAAAACAATTCAGCTGGACACAGGCGGACTTGAAAAAGATAGTCGGGGACCGTATCAAAGATCACGGCACCTTCAAACGCATGCTGCGCAGCCCGGAAGGCAGACGCTGCTGGACGCTGGACTATGCAGATACGGCGAAGTTTCATATGGACATACTGCCCTGCCTGATAGCGGGTAATTACCAGGTGCTGATGGAAAGAAAGTTTTCATCATTATCCGCAAAGGATGTCCAGGATATCTCGCTACGGATTACCGATAACCAAATGCTTAATTATTATACGGCAACGGACCCGGTATCATGGCTTCTGAGTAACCCTTTCGGCTATGCACTCTGGTTTTTCGAGCAGGCCAGCCTGAGCGACACGAAGCTGTTCTCCCTCAGAGAGTCCATCCGGCCCGTACCGCAGTACCAGCAAAATAAATTGCCACTGCAGGTCATTGTACAGTTACTAAAAAGGCACCGCGACCTGATGTTTGACGGGGACGAGCACCGTCCCATTTCTATCATTATCACTACGCTTGCGGCAAAGGCCTACCGCAAACAATCCGGTATCGTGCAGGGGCTGATCGATGTGGCAGGAGAGATGAAGCGCTTTATCGAAGAGCGTGTTGACCCCTCCACCGGGAGACGCATCAAATGGGTACCGAACCCGGTCAACCCCGCGGAAAATTTTGCGGATAAGTGGGCGGCATTTCCTGCGAAAGAACAGAATTTTTATAACTGGCTCAGCCGTCTTGAAAATGACCTCCGCAGAACATTCTCGCAAAGGGGAATGAGCAGTATCCATGAATCGCTCGCGGGGGCGTTTGGTAAGCGGGCTGCGGACAGGACCTTTAGCGACCTGGGAAACGACACCCGTCTGCTCAGAGAGGCGGGTGGTATGTCTATGGCTGCCGGCACCGGCATTATTACCGGGCTTGGAAGGGCTTCAATACTCAATCATACCAACCGTGGTGAAGATGCGTAACATTCCACTGGTGCAGCAGGAAGGCGCACTGCGCTCTTATTTTCCCGGCTCTTCGATCGTGCGGAGCCGGGATACTGAGCTTACCTGGATCCATACAGTAACTCCGTCACCGGTGAGTGATTATTATACGATTCGGCTGCATTACCACCGCTGTGAGGGGATACGGATGTATGTGCTGGAGCCGGAGAAGCTGAAGCTGGCGAAAGGGAAGTTATTGCTGCCGCATGTATATTCAACACCAAGGCAAAGGCTGTGTCTCTACGACCCTGAAGGGAACGAATGGCACCCGGGTATGTATTATGTGAAGACCATTATACCCTGGGCGGTAGAGTGGCTGTATCATTACGAGATTTGGGCAGGTACCGGTGAATGGCATGGCGGCGGAAAAGATCATGAAACTGCGGCGGAAAGGAGAGCAAGGTTTGATCCGAGGATACTGGTTATGTAATGTTCGCTAAAGGTTACAGTGTTTATTCTACCTCTATACCGGATATATAAATCTCGGGAATTTATATATAATTGATCTTTGCCGAAGGGGTGATTACTAATAAAAATTTTGAAACACGTGCTGTCATTTAAAGAATTTTTGAGGAACATCGATCAGGAAGATCGAAAGTTCCTCAACGAAGCGATGATCAACCGGAATAAGGAGCTCGCCGGGATGCAGGAGTCCAACTTGGCGAACCGCTACGTATAGAGGTTATCGTATCAGCTGGTCCCGAACTGCGGCTGGAACACGAACAATACAAGCAGTTCAAAAAGAGACAAACCTTTTTTATAAGCATCCTGAACAGCCAAATATCCCTGTCCCAGCACATTATCATGTTGTGGACGGAAAATCGAAGAAGAAAATTTATGCGGTAAACATGGATGGTACGGCCCATTACCGAGCTAATAAAAATTTTCAAGTCCCAAAAAAGCAAGCTGATGAATTGAGAAAGTTAGGCGTTGCTATACCAGCTGATAATATTCTCGAATCTGTTCAGTTAGAATTAAATGAAAATAGCGGCCAACATCACTTTACTTTTTTCATAGTGATTGAATGATAACAATAATTTCTATGGCGATTTATATGTGTTTTCTTACCTTGCATTCAACCGAAAGGTTAAACCATGTAAAGCTCTTTTAAATTGGGTAAAACCAGTTAAGTGAATTCTCAAGAACAGTTTTTGAGAAATCTTGTCCTCTCTTTGTATCCTTTATTAATCAAGTAATTCTTGTTCAAAAAAGATTACTTTCTGTATCGGAAAGTAGCTTCATCGGCATAATGTTGGTTGCATTTATTTTAAATTCTTTCTATGAACCAGCAACAAGATGATCGTTTTGAAAATAAGAGTCAGCCTAGCAGAACTCAAGGAGACCCTGCCCCGCCAACAAGTTCTACTGCAGATAATGCTTCTGTAAGAGAAGAGCCTACTATTCAAAAGCAAACTAAGGAGCATCCCGAATTAAAAGAACAGGAGGAAAGCATTAAAAACTCCAAATAATGAGTGAGTCATCCCTGGTGCCGGAAAATGAAACAGGGGCCGGCAGCGACACTGAGCATAGTATCACATTCTCCTCAACAGAGGAGGCTCAACAATTCTTTGAGGTAGTGAAACAAAGACTCCTCAATGTAAATAACTGGCACTTGCTAAGCGGACAAGCAAGTGCTGTTTTTATTTTGACAGATGAGAAGGGAAAAGAAGTAAGTAGAACAGCACAACTGGGAGATTGCATCAAAATAGATATTCCTGGCCCCGGCTCATTGACAGGTAAAGGGTTTGATTGGGTACAAATCGAAGCTGTTGAAGATTCATCTTCAGAAACAATAGATGTAATATCATTGAGAGTAAGACCATGCGATAGCCCATTAGTAACATCTTCAAAAGTTGCTCATTTTTTCTCTGAAGAATCATCGTCAACGTTTATGGTGAAGAGAGAATCAAAAAAAATAACAGCCAGTGTTCATGGACGAAATGAAAAGCCGAATGTTAAGCCGAATAACGTAATAGATAAACTTCGCAATGCTGTGATCGCAACTGGTGCTATACTGGGGCTTAATAAACCACAATGGAAAAGCCTTGTAGAGGGACTTTTGCAATCAAAGTGATACTAGACTGGTAATACAATTTGGAAACATGCTCCTTCATTTTCTTTACTGGTAGCAGAAATGGTTCCTCCGTGATTCTCTACAATCTTTTTACATAACGCTAAGCCGATTCCTGTACCCTCATATTTATGTCTGGGAACCAGACGCTGAAATACCTGGAAGATTTTTTCTGAATAATTTTTATCGAACCCTATTCCATTATCTTTTATTGATATAATGAAGCTGTGTGCACTTTTTTTGCAGCCAATATCAATAACAGGAATAACGTTAGGCTTGCTGTACTTAATTGCATTGCTGATTAGATTCTGAAATAATTGCCTGAGTTGAAATGGGATACCTTTAATAACAGGAAGTGGTTCAGCATTTATCTTAGCCTGATAGTTAGCAATTCTTATCTCAAGATCTGAGAGAACTTCTTTGAGAATGACGTTAAGATCTGTTTTTATAAACTGCTGTTGTGTATTGGATATGTTAGAGTAAAGTAGAATTGCTTCTATTAATTTATCCATCCTTGCCGCAGCATCATTTATCTTATTGATTTTCTTTTCTGCTTCTTCATTGAATTTATTCTCGGGTGAACTTAGTAGCATGTTGCTAAACGTCATGATCTTGCGTAGCGGTTCTTTCAAATCATGCGATGTAACCCATGCATATTGCTCCAGTTCCAGGTTCGATCTCTCAAGCTGCATTCTTTTTTCCTCTAACTCCTGCTGCTGTCTTCTATGTTCAGTTATATCCCTGACAAATGATACGAATAAAATTCCTTGTGGCAGATCAGCTTTTGAGATCGTCAAGGAAATATAAAATTCTGTTCCGTCTTTTTTTAAAGCAGTTATTTCAATTGTTTTGTTGAGTATGTGGGGTTCACCTGTTGTTAGGAATCTCTGCATTCCCCTCTCATGTCCTTCTCTATATTGAATTGGTATGATGGTTTCTCCTAGCGTTAAGCCTAAAACCTCTTCTGCTTTCCATCCGAATATTTCTTCTGCTTTAGGGTTCCAGATATTTATCTGCGATTGTTCATTTATTACAATAATAGCATCCGGGGCATTTTGTATAAGCTGTTTTATTTTCTCTTCTCTTTCTAAAACCTGTTCAGTGTAAAAGCGAAGTTTTTCTTCATTCTGCACTCTTCTGGTCACATCTCTGAATATGCCTTGAGTATACTCAGGTTTGCCGTCTCGATATTTGCAGCTTACACCTCCTTCCACTATGATTTCTTTATTGTTCTTGGAAAGGAAGCTGAAACTGACTACTTCACCAGTTTTGCACGTATGGATAACTTCATTTCTGTAGCTGCGAAACTTTTCCCTGTCTTTAGTACAAACAAAAAAATAAATTGATTCTCCCTTAAGCTCTTCTTCAGTGTACCCCAATGTCTTTCTCCATGCATTGTTAACGTAAAGGATTTTTCCCTCTGGTGTAACGATATTGATCATATCGCTGGCATTCTCGAAAATTGTTTTATATTTTTCTTCTGTTTCCTTTCTTTTTTCTTCTTCTAATAGCTGCAACTGTTTCAATGTTTGAATAGATGCTTGTTGGGTTTTTTGATAGATGAATTCGAGAGCGGTTGCTATTTCACTTGCTTCTTTTACACTTTTTGTAAACTCAGGTAAAAAATATAGTAGCGCCATTTTCTGCCCGGAATTGATCAACACGATGTCTTCAAGGGAGATCATTTCTCTTGAAATGAATTTTATCTCATCGCTTTTCCATCTACGAAAGTTCTCTTCAATCACAGATTCATACGTGTTATCTTCTAAAGATTTTAAAAAGCGTTCGCCACTTTTTCGGGTAATCTCAAATTTTTCTTCATCAGTTAAATGACTGATATATTTTAATAAGGGAAGGTCTAATGAAAGAAAATACTCTATCTCCTTATTTATGAAGTCTTGTAAACAGTTCTGTATAATAAAGCCTGCAAATCGGTTCAAGGCGCTACTCTGATCTGTTTTGCCTTTGCTCTTTTCTATTTTATGGCTTTCCGATTTGGTATTCATCATTTCCTCGATGGCTTGTGAATTTTTTTCCTCAGGCAACTGCAGCAGAACAGCCCATTAGCATATAGTGGCAGTGGTATGATAATTTCTGCTTATCAGCACTAAACCAACAGTTATGCAAAAAGCAAACCCAAAAAAGAAGATCAGGAAGGCTCAAACACAAAGAAGGCCAGGTAAAGAGGCCGAAATGGATCCTAAACCGATATCTCAACCCGATAAAGAAGTTCCAAATAAGCTTTTGGGAAAAGTAGCGTTGATAACCGGAGGTGATAGTGGAATAGGAAAAGCAGTGGCATTATTATTTGCTGAAGAAGGAGCAGACATTGCGATATCATACCTCAACGAAACAGAAGATGCAGAAGAAACCCGATCTGAAATTGAACAGTTTGGCAGAAAGTGTATTCTTATTCCGGGGGACCTGGGAAAAGAGAATAACTGCAGAAAGGCAGTAGAGAACACGGTTAAAAAACTGGGCAGGTTAGATATACTTGTTAATAATGCTGCATTGCACTGGGAAGCGGAAAGTATAGAAGAGATCACTACAGATCAACTTTTAAAAACTTTCTATTCTAATTTCTTTTCATACTTCTGGACCACGAAATATGCGATTCCTCATTTGAAGAAAGGAAGTTCTATTATTAATACAACTTCTGTTACAGCATACCGGGGTAGTGGTCATTTGATTGATTATGCATCTACTAAAGGTGCGATTGTCTCCTTTACCCGGAGCCTCGCACAGAACCTTATCGAGAAAGGAATAAGAGTTAACGGAGTAGCGCCAGGTCCTATATGGACGCCTTTGATCGTATCTACTTTTGATAAGAAAGCGGTAGCATCTTTCGGAAGCGATGTTCCAATGAAAAGAGCAGGCGAACCAAATGAAGTAGCCCCTTGTTTTTTATTTCTTGCAAGTGAGGATTCATCTTATATGAGTGGGCAGGTATTGCACCCTAACGGAGGAGAAATTGTAAATGGATGATGATGGAAATTAATCATGCGGATACCACCATAAAGATCCCGGAAAAGAAAATCAGTGATATCATTAATAATGGTGTTGCTGCTGCAAAAGCTGTAAAGCTTCGATATGTAAATGATAAAGCAAAAGGTATAACACGAATAAAGAATGGTAAAGGATTCAAGTATTACCTGGATGATGAAGAGATAAAAGATGAACAAATACTTGATCGGATAAAAAAACTGGTCTTACCACCTGCATGGGAGAATGTATGGATATGTAAACAAGACAACGGTCATTTGCAGGCAACGGGAATTGATGTAAGAGGTAGAAAGCAATATAAGTATCACCCTTTGTGGAATGCATTACGGAATGAAACTAAATTTTTTCGTTTATATGAATTTGGGAAAGCTTTACCTGCAATAAGAGAAAGACTAAATAAAGATCTTTCAAAGCCGGGATTAACACGGGAGAAAGTAATGGCTGCGATTGTAAGCATAATGGATAAGACGAGTATCAGGATTGGTAACAGTTTTTACGAAAAGTTATATGGTTCTTTTGGTTTAAGTACACTGAAAGATAAACATGTTAAAGTGAATGGTTCCAAGGTGCAATTCAGTTTTGTAGGTAAAAAAGGAGTTGAGCATAATATCGATCTTAAAAGCAGGAAACTTGCAAACATTGTACAGCAATGCAAAGATATTCCCGGCAAAGAATTGTTTCAATATTATGATGAAGAGGGGTGCAGACACACAATCGATTCCGGAGAAGTAAATGAATACATAAAGGAAATATCAGGAGGTGATTTCACCAGTAAAGATTTCAGAACATGGACTGGAACTGTGCAGTGTTTATTGTCGCTAAAGGAGATCGGTGTATTTGAAAACCAGACACAGATGAAGCGAAATATTGCAGCGGCCGTTGATACGGTTGCGAAGAACCTGGGTAATACACGAACCGTGTGCAGGAAACATTATATACATCCGGTAGTACTCAATTGTTATGAAAATGCCAGATTGGAAAGGTATTTGAAAGATTTAGAAGCAAAAGCCGCTAGCGGCGAAGCGATAACTGCCTGTGAAGAGATATTGTTGACGATACTTGAGAAAGAAAAAAATTAAACTCTTTTTTATGAGAGCAATATGGACAGGCGCAATAGGATTTGGATTAGTAAATATTCCCGTTAAAATTTATAGTGCTTCAGAAAGTAGCAGTCTTAACCTGGATATGCTTGATAAAAAGGATATGAGTCATATCCGTTTTAAAAGAGTCAATGAAAGCACGGGCAAAGAAGTGGCTTGGGAAAATATTATCAAAGCCTATGATTACGAAGGGAAGTATGTAGTGTTAGATGATGATGATTTCAAAAAAGCCAGTCCTGAGAAATCAAAGATCCTTGAGATCGCTCAGTTTGTAAAAGAGGAAGAAGTTAACAGTATATATTACGATACACCTTACTACTTAGAACCGGCAAAAGGAGGAGAAAAAGCGTATGCACTACTTAGAGAGGCTTTGAAAAAAAGTGGTATGGTTGGGTTAGGAACTTTCGTGTTAAGAAGCAAGCAATTACTGGGTATTATCAAACCATATGAAGATGTAGTAGTGCTGAATAAAATTCGTTTTGCACAGGAAATTAGAGATTATAAAGATTTGAATCTTCCATCTGCAAAGCAATCACATGTAAAGCCTGCGGAAATTAAAATGGCGGAGACACTCATTAATCAATTAGCAGCTCCATTCAGTATAGAAGAGTACAGAGACACTTACACTGACGAATTGATGAAGATGATCGAAGCAAAAGCGAAGGGTAAGAAACTCACTGCACCTAAGATGAAAGTGGTGCATAGCGGTGCTTCAGACCTGATGAGTCAACTAAAGGAAAGCCTGGAAATGCATCCGAAGAGAAAAAAAGCATCATAACAATTTGCTTTCCTCTATAAACAATCCACGAACAAAATGGGTTTATCTAAGTACAAGCAAAAAAGAAATTTTTCAGAAACACCAGAGCCGGAAGGAAAAGAATCAAAAGGCAAGGGTGCGCTAAAATTTGTAATACAGCGCCATGCTGCTACACGTTTGCATTATGATTTCAGGTTAGAAATGGAAGGTGTGTTAAAAAGCTGGGCAGTACCCAAAGGACCTTCATTAAATCCTTCAGATAAGCGATTAGCAATGATGGTAGAAGATCACCCATTCAGCTATCGAACTTTTGAAGGTGTGATACCTGAAGGTAATTATGGGGCCGGTGTTGTAGAGATATGGGATGAAGGTACTTACGAACATATAGAAGATAAGAACCGTAAAACAGGAGAGAAAAAATTGCTGGCAGATCTGCACAAAGGTTCTATCAAAATTGTAATGCACGGCGATAAGCTTAAAGGTGAATTTGCGTTAGTTAAAATTAAAGGTGGTGAAGGCAATGCCTGGTTGTTAATTAAGCATAAGGATGAGCATGCAACTTCAAAAGCGTTTGATGCGGAGAAACTCACAGATAAAAACTCGAAAGTAACAGAAGCTGTAAAAGCCAAAGCTGCGAAGAAAACCAGGAATAAGACGGTAATAGCTGACAAGAAACCATCTAAGGATGCAATTAAGCAAGTGTCCAAGTCTGCCACTCCTCTAAAAAAAAAGTATATAGCCGAACCCGCAGAAAAAAAACTAAGTGATTTTATAGTTCCAATGATGGCTAAGTTATCTGATAAAGCTTTCAGTGGAGAGAATTGGTTATTCGAAATAAAGTGGGATGGCTATAGGGCAATTGCAGAAGCAGGGAAAAAAAATGTGAAGCTGTATTCCCGGAATGGTTTGTCTTTCGCTGATAAGTACTGGAGTGTTTATGAAGAACTACAGAATATCAGAGATGAGATGATTCTTGATGGAGAAATTGTTGTTTTGAATGAACAGGGACGGCCAGATTTTCAAAGCTTACAGAATTACGATCAGAATCAGCATCTGCCAATTGTTTATTACGTGTTCGATATACTTAAGTATAAGGGTAAATCGGTAAACAGTCTCCCACTGGTTGAAAGAAAAGAGTTATTAAAAAAAATATTGCCTGAAAGCGAGATCATACGCTACTGTGAGCATGTAGAGGAAGAAGGTGAATTATTCTTTCAGAAAATGCAGGAGCTGAATGTGGAAGGAATGATCGCAAAGCGTAAAGACAGCACATATGTGATCGGTAAAAGGACAGGAGATTGGTTAAAGATCAAGCATCACAATATTGAGGAAGTAGTCATCGCGGGTTATACAGATCCCCGGGGTGGAAGAAAGTTCTTTGGTGCTTTGGTGTTAGGAAGATACGAGGGTAATGAGCTGAAATATGCAGGTCACACAGGAACCGGTTTCGATGATAAATCGTTAAAAGATCTGTATAATAAACTTCAGCCGCTGGTGATTGA
This sequence comes from Bacteroidota bacterium, assembly GCA_023429825.1. Classification (GTDB taxonomy): domain Bacteria; phylum Bacteroidota; class Bacteroidia; order Chitinophagales; family Chitinophagaceae; genus JAEZDC01. The sequence goes on from JAEZDC010000109.1 coordinate 11,566, forward strand.
CAAATCTCCTTTTAAAGGAAAGATAAAAACTAACATGCCTGTTACGTGGGTGAAGCCTGAGCTTGTATGCAATATCAAATTCACCGAACTCACGTCTGAAAAAATATTCAGGCACCCTGTATTTATGGGCTTACGGATAGACAAGAAAGCAATTGAAGTAAAAGCTGATGATATGCCTGCAAAAAAATCTGTAGCAAATAAGACAAAAAAAGCTGCTACGAAAAAAGCTACTAAAAAGAGTAAAGCGACAACTAATAAACAAGACGAGACGGAAACAGGCACAAAGATCATTAAGATCAATGGGAATGAACTTAAATTTACGAATCGCAATAAATTGTACTGGCCTGAAGAAGGCTTTACAAAAGGCGATGTAATTGACTACTATAATCAAGTATACAAGTACATTCTCCCCTATTTAAAAGATCGACCCGAATCGTTAAGAAGAAATCCTAATGGCATCAATGGACAAAGTTTCTTTCAAAAAGATGCTGGTGGGCAGGCTCCGGATTGGGTTGAGTCAATTGTTCTTTATTCAGAAAGTGCAAAAAAGGATATTGACTATATCCTGTGTAATGACAGGGCAACACTTTTATATTTAGCCAATCTTGGTTGCATTGAGATTAATCCATGGAATTCAAGAGTAGGTAAACTGGAATATCCAGATTATATCGTAATGGATCTTGATCCTTCCGATAACAATACATTTGAAGATGTAATTGATGCCGCACTGGCAACTAAAGAAGTTTTGGATAAGGCAGGAGCGGTAGGCTATTGCAAGACTTCCGGGGCAAGTGGGTTGCATATATATATCCCAATGGCTGCAAAATATACCTATGACCAGGCAAGAGATTTTTGTAAGCTCATTGCCATGCATGTGCAGGATATGTTACCCGATACCACAACGTTAGAGCGTTCACTTAGAAAAAGATCTGACAGTAAGATATACCTAGATGCCCTGCAGAATAAGCAAGGACAAACACTCTCATCTGTGTATAGCTTAAGACCAAAGCCTGGTGCAACAGTTTCTGCACCGTTAGAATGGAAGGAAGTGAAGTATGGCCTGCATCCATCACAGTTTCATATAAATAATATCCTTGAACGTATTGAAAAGAAAGGAGACTTGTTTAAAGGTGTGTTGGGAAAAGGAGTGGATATGATGAAATGCCTGAAGAAACTAGATGAATAAGCTAAATATTGTGCAATAGCTGAAACAAGAGCTAATGCTTATGCGTTCATAAAAATTCTGAACGAGTGACACAACAGGCGATGCTATGAAATACAGAAGCTGGCTAAATAAAATTCTTCCTCAACCTATAATACATTGTGCATTTGATTCCACAGCGATATGCTTACTGTTGTCTTAGAAAAATGCAATCGTATTACTGCTGTTACATATTGCACATTGGCACAATGTTTTCGCATTTTCCCCGCTACTCAAATACTTCACTTTTAAAAAATACAGTTATGCCAAGAACAGCCGCAAAGAAAAGCAGTTCATCTTCTAAAAGCAAAAGTTCGAATTCAAAATCATCCTCAAATTCAAGAAACAAATCACAAGGAGGCCGTTCATCATCTAACTCGAGAGGTGGCGCTACCAGCAGAGGTGGTAACAGCTCAAGAGGCGGAAACAGCAGCTCACCTACATCGAGAAATCGGGGAGCACAAAGCAATGGTATGGAGAAGTCTCTGATCCATGAATATTTTCTTGAAGAATTGAAAGATATTATGTGGGCAGAGAAAGCCCAGGTTAAATCACTTCAAAAGATGGCGAAGGAAGCAACATCTGAAGATGTAAGAAACGCTTTAATGGAACACAGAGAGATGACTCAGAACCAGGTTGAAAGATTGAACCAGTGTTTTGAGTATCTCGGTAAAAGAGCTCAGGCTAAAACCTGTGAAGCTATGAAAGGTATTGTTGAAGAGGTGAATAGCGTAATTGAAGATACTGAAGATGATACTTACACAAGAGATGTAGCGTTGATTGTAGGCGCACAAAAGGCAGAGCATTACGAGATCGCTACTTATGGCAGCCTGGTGACTCTGGCAACAGCAATGGGCCATACAGAAATAGCTGAGTTGTTACAGGAGTCACTTGATGAAGAAAAAGAGACTGATGTATTACTTACGCAAATAGCAGAAGGTCACATTAACCAGGAAGCATTGATGGAAGGTGATGGTGAAGAAGGTGAAGATGAAGATTATGATGAAGAAGAAAGCGAGGAGGAGGAAGAATAAAATTTATCATATTAAAAGTATTTATGAAAAATATAATCAAGCTATGTTTTGTGTTTGCTGCAAGTTCATTAATGGCCTGTGGTAATTCCGCTGATGAGGGCAGTGCTGCTGATTCATCAACTACACCGGCAACAGTGGACGATAACGCTACCACTTCGACTTTGGCTGCTGATGACAATAACTTTGTAATGGAAGCTGCTAAAGGTGGAATGAAAGAAGTGGCTGCAGGTGAAGCTGCACAAAAGAAAGCAAGTAATGCTGCAACTAAAGAAGTGGCTGATCATATGGTACAAGATCATACAGCTATGAATGACAAGGTGAAAAGTCTTGCAGCTACAAAAAATGTGACGTTGCCGGCATCACTACCGCAAGATGAAATGAACAAAGTAAATGAGATGAATAATCTTAGCGGAGCAAAGTTCGATAAAGCTTATTTAGATGAAATGGTAAAAGATCATGAGAAAACCATTTCATTGTTTGAGAATGCTTCGAATAACGCAAAAGATCCGGATGTGAAAGCATTGGCCACCGAAGCATTACCTAAACTTAAGCATCACCTCGAAATGGTGCAAAATGCGCAAAAGAAGCTAAGTGGTAAAGGTGGAAATAAAAAGTAAGAGTGGATTTTATTATAATTAAGACCGGTGATATACCGGTCTTTTTTATTTCTTCCTGGTGGATGATTTTTTCTCTGATCTCTTTCTTGAAGTTTTTTTGGCTGCAGATTTTTTTCTTGTGGAAGTTGACTTACTCTTTGTTGATGAAGTTTTTCTTGTACTCTTCTTTGCTGTTTTCTTGGGTGCTGATTTTTTTGAAGCAGATTTTTTTGTTCCTGTCTTTTTCGCTGCTTTCTTTGCTGACTTTTTTGCCGGGGCTTTATAACCTTTTTCCCTGCTCTCAGATAATGCGATTGCAATTGCCTGCTTCTTATTTTTTACAGTTCCACCTTTTCCACCTTTTCCACTTTTGAGCTTTCCTTTTTTCATGCGGTGCATGGTATCACCGACATGCTCCTGTGTTTTTTTACTATACTTCGCCATAGATGAGTTTTAAATGGTGCGTCAACTCTTATGCCACCGGAAATATGCTTGAGGCGCTTTTGTGTCCATTCCAATAAAAAAGCTCCGAATGTGTAGTTCGGAGCTTTTTCGTGCTATAGTAAGTAATTAATAAGCTAACGTTGTATTGAGCAACTTAACCTTTACAAAAGCATATTTAATGCCGTTAAGTTGGTAATTGATTGTTCCCCTTAATGGATTTACAACTGAAGGATCATTCAAAACTTCCTGGTATGCCTTCATTATGATACGTTCACTTCCATTGCAGATATGAAGAATATCATCTTGCTTTTTTACACTAAGGCTAACCTGGTTCCAAATGTATCTATCCGCTTTTTTCTCAGGCATCGGATGTTCACCAAGACTACAGATCTGGTTGTACAACTCATTTGCATATTGACCACATTCAAGAGCCAAAGAGTTGAGTGCACGTTGATAATTTCTGTCTGTAGATGTTGAAGCTATTTTTTCATAGCCTCTTTTGCTTTCTTGCATTACATCGTACAATAAGTTGAGTTTGGTGGCTACATACCGCTGTCTGCGGGTTTGGCCAGGGGATATCAGTGTTTGCATCGCTAGAATTTTAGGATTGAAACTGTTGCAATTAATATACCATGCCTTCATAAATATTTTATTTCGAAACAATTAATTCTGATTTCAATTACAACGGTCGTTTATATTGACAAATTAGTGTTGCTTGAATAATATTACAGAATGGTCGGTCAGCGGGGATAACCATATCTAAATTGGACTAAACTTGCTGCTGTCAAAAAAAGATAAAATAATTTTTCTTTAAAAGACTGAGCAATACAATTTTAAAGTTTAGAGCCTTTATGGAAAGACAACGTCTGTACGTTCAGCAACCTATGCCAGGATTGACTTTAATAATAATGATTAATTAATCACATTTCAGAGTGAAACTTGGTAGAGATAATAAAATAAGCAGGCGCTGTAGAGTAGCATCTACAACCTTATTGGGGAACTGAGGATTTGTTCAACACTTTTTCCAGCGTTTCGTTCAAAGTCTGCCAGCGGAGGGGCTTGGAAATGAAATCGTCTACACCCTGATCATATGCTTCTGTTTTACATTGATCATCATCGTAGGCGGTGATCATTACTACTTTACAACTTGGGCAAAGTTCCTTTATATACTTTATCAGGTTCATTCCTAAACCGTCTGTAAGATGGTTATCAAGGAAAACAATGTCCGGTGTATTGTTTTGAAGTGCTTGTTTGGCCTGGGTGAGATCAAAAGCAGTTTGCGTTTGATAGTTTTTCTTCTTTAGTAAATTACTAAGCAGATAACAAATATCAACTTCATCATCAATGATAAGCACAAGGGGGCTATTGGTATTTACGGCAGACACAATTCTTTTAAGGCTTAGAAGTACAATTAATTAGCCAAAGATAGGCCCCAGACCAATCTCACATCACTTATTACGCAGCTTGTAAACCTTTTTTAATAGTTTTTAAGGGAACGGTTTTTGTTGAATATCAACGTTAATCTGTTCCCTGCTACCTTAATGTAAAACCTATGCTGTTATGAAACGCATCCTGATCATTGATGACGACACAGACATGTGCACACTTCTGGTAAATCTTCTTTCAAGGGAGGGTTACGAAACAGACTTTGCTCATTCGGGCTCTAAAGGGTTGAAAAAATATCGCGAAGCAAGCTTCGATTTAGTTATGTGCGATTATCGCTTAGGCGATGTGGAGGGCAGTAAAATACTTGCTGAGATCAAAAAGATCAATGAAAAAGCAAAGGTGATCATCTTCACCGGTTATGAAGATATAAAGACTGCAGTGAACGTAATGAGAATGGGCGCTTGTGAGTTCCTGATGAAACCCCTGGATCCACAACATGTGATCAGTGTAATTACCAGAACGTTCAATGAAAGCGCTTCGCCATCCGCTACTTATACCTTCCGTCCATCAGCAGTTACGCAGCCCCAATATTTGCGTGGACAAGGTGAGAATACAAAAGATATGTATCGCCAGATCGAGTTAGTTGCTCCTACAGACTATAGTGTAGTATTATATGGAGAAAGCGGAACTGGTAAAGAGGTGATCGCCAGGACAATTCATGAGTTAAGTACCCGTAAAGACAAACCATTCGTTGCTGTTGATTGCGGTACTTTAAGTAAAGAACTTGCAAGCAGCGAATTATTCGGATATGTGAAAGGATCCTTTACAGGCGCTGCTACAGATAAAGAAGGAAACTTTGAGTTAGCCAATGGAGGTACTTTGTTCCTTGATGAAGTTGCGAACTTATCTTATGATATCCAAGCATCGTTACTTCGGGCTATACAGGAAAAAAGAATAAGAAGAGTAGGAGGTGATAAAGAAATAAATGTAGACGTACGGATAATAGTAGCATCTAATGAAAACCTTCAGTCGGCTTATTTGAACAATAAGTTCAGGGAAGACCTTTATCATCGCTTTAATGAGTTTTCTATTCATATTCCCCCTTTACGGGAAAGAAAAGAAGATATTACCATGTTCTCTGATTTTTTCCTTGATCAATGCAATGCCGAGCTGGGAAAAAATATTACAGGCTTCAGTAAGGATGTGATCGATATCTTCCTTAATTATGAGTGGCCAGGCAATTTGCGGGAGATGCGTAATGTAATTCGCAAAAGCGCATTATTGTGTACAGGGAATTTAATTGAAGCGAAAGTAATTCCGCTGAATTCTATGAATTATAAGTTTGGTCCTTCAGTTCCAATAAAAGCCATGGCTTTAAATGATTCATCACCCACTTCGAGAATGGAAGGAAGAGAATTTAAAGGAAATCTACGCAGTGCAGCATTCATGGCTGAATACCAGATCATCCTAAATGCATTGCAAAAAGTTAATTTCAACAAAAGCAAGGCTGCACAATTATTGAATATTGATCGGAAGACTTTATACAATAAGTTGAAGCATTATGAAATGATGCAGAATGTATAAAGGCATAGCTTTTGAACTACAGTAGAAAAAATCCTGTATGGACAGTACACAAAAAATGACAACCCTATCTGAAGTGATGGAGCATTTACGGGTAAATAAGAAAGACGCTGAATTCAAAATGACCCCGGAAGGTTTTACAGGAGGGAAGGGGAAATATTATAAACCAGAAGATCTTAAGATAATTAAGACTTATCGTTTTGAAGGCGATTCAAGTCCTTCAGAAATGTGTGCACTGTATGTAATTGAGGCAAATGATGGATTGATCGGTTATAGTATAGACGCTTATGGTGCATACAGTAATCACGAAGATGATGGCTATGATGATTTTCTTCGTCAAATTCCTGTTGAGGCTACAGATGGAAGAGAAGCTTAGTATTGGTTACAGTTGAATAAAAGAGCCTTCATTTTTTGAGGGCTTTTTCTTTAGATACCAAAATCAGCCTTTAATTGTTGAGCTGTTTGACCAATTACAAAATCTACTTTTTTTACCAGCGCCGGAATACTTTCAAGGTTCTTTTTTTGTTTGCCACTCATTTCTATACTTCTTATATCTTCTTTAATTGAAGTGATCAGCATAGTATCAATAGTTGACTTTAATTTGTGAGCCAGCTTACCGGTTTGTTCCCAATTTTGCTGGTTACTACTTTCCACCATTTCTTTAGAAGTAACAGGAACAGTATCTAAGAAGAGTTGCACCAGACTTCTTACAAAATCTTCATTATTGCGGGCAAGTTCATTCACGAGTTTAAGATCATACAGCTTTTCCCCAGGTTCGGGCAAAGCAATTTCTTCATCTTTAGCTTCATTCTTTGGCAAAGCAGCATCCTTATTTAGTACTCTTGAAATCACCTCGTACAATTCAACTTCTTTGAAAGGTTTAGTGAGGTAATCATTCATGCCTGCAGCAATGTATTTTTTTTCTTCACCTCTTAATGCATTTGCTGTAAGTGCAATGATGGGGATGTTTTTCTTTCTATTGTCATTAAGATTACGTATCTCTCGTGCAGCTTCTAGTCCACTTTTTTCCGGCATTTGGATATCCATCAGTATTACATCGAAGTCTTCTTGTTGAAGCAACTGAAGTACTTCATTTCCTGTAGTAGCAATTTCAGAATCAAATCCCCAGTATTGTAAGATACTTTTAGCTAAAAGCTGGTTTACTTCATTATCTTCTGCAAGAAGTACTTTAAGTTTACCTAAATCATTTCTTATTTGTTTCTCAACTGTGTTTGCGGGCATATCTCCCTCCTTGCTTTTTTGATAAGTGATGGAGAAGTAAAAAGTACTTCCTTTCCTTGGTTTACTATCCACCCAAATTGAACCTCCCTGCAACTCGATAAGGTTCTTTGTGATTGCCAAACCTAAGCCAGTTCCTCCATACTTTCTGGAAGTTTCTGGATACGCCTGTGTAAAAGGTTGAAAGATCTTTACTAATTTATCTTCATCTATTCCGATACCTGTATCTTTTACAGCAAAACGAAGCCTGATAAAATCATCGAGTTCTTTTTCTACTTCTGCCTTTACCAATATTTCACCTTCATGGGTGAACTTGATAGCGTTGCTGATTAGATTGTTCAATACCTGGTTTAATCTCGTAGGATCTCCCTTTACATGTAATTTTCTCCCGATTGTATTATGGAAGGTGAGTTCAACACCTTTTGCTGCAGCATTAACCCTAAAAAGCTTTACAACTGATTCTAGTTTGTTGATTAGATCAAATGGAATTTCCTCGAGTTGAATTCTACCCGTAGCTACTTTTTCCAGATCTAGTATATCATTGATTATTGTAAGGAGATTTTGTGCTGAGCTTTGTATAACACTCAGATATTCCCTTTGCTCATTATTAAGCCCGGTTTTTAATAATAAGGAAGTAATACCAAGAATTCCATTCATCGGAGTTCTTATCTCATGGCTCATATTAGCGAGGAAATGTTCTTTAGTTTTTGCTGTTTCTTCAGTTATCTTCTTTGCTTCTTTTAATTGCTTTTCCGCTTTTATGCGATCAGTAACATCCTGTGCAAATGCAACTATGTAAGCGTCTTCATTTTCAGTGGCAGCTACTTTATAATTCTGGTATAGCAGATATATCTTTTTACCAGATTTATGGAGAATTCTAAATATACCTTTTACTTTCGTATTATTCGCAATGGAAGAAAGGTATATCTCATCAAAACCATCTCTATCTTCGGGAAGAAGCAGGTCTTTTAAATTTTTTGAGAGGATCTCATCTTCGTCATAACCCAGTGTATCTAATAATGCAGGATTAGCAGATAAAAAATCACCCTTCATATTATGTGTACAGATAATGGCCTGGCTGTAATTAAAAAGGTCTCTATACTTTTTTTCACTTAACTGGATTTTCTGCTCAATTAATTTACGTTCTGTAATATTCACCCCATAACCTATAACAAGCTTGAGAATATCATTATCATAAACTGGGCTCATTCTTCTTACATGATACTCTATTTCCCCATCCTTATTTACTGTCTTTTCCTCCCATTCATGCTCTTTTTTTGTATCAGCAATATGGTTGAATATTTGGCGTCTTTTCTCGGCTATTGATATATCTTTTCCTCTTAACAAGCAATAATCAATATCTGTTTTTCCAATAAGCCAGTTTCTAAGTTCCTCATCTTTTACTGCAACTGGATTTAAGAAAAGATATTTGTGATCTGCCGAAAAAACAGCAATATCAGTTGGAATTTGGTTTAACACATTTTCATAGAAAGTTTTCTGCTCATTAAGCAATGCATCTGCCTTAATTTTATCAGTATCGTCAAGAAAAGTCCAGAGATGACCGGCCAAATTGCCTTCTATCCAGATAGGCATATAATCCCGGGATAAGATTCTCCCATCTGAAAAATGCAGATGTTCTTTTGTGACTGGCTTTTTTAATGATGTAAGCGTGGTGATCTGTTCGATATTCTGCGAGGGATTGGCAATAATATTCGCAAGGTCTGCATTGACCTGGATAAAATTTTTTCCTTTGATTTCTTCAGGCTTTTCTGCAAGTCCGAATAGTTTACAAAACTTTGTATTCGTTATAAGAATATTGTGATTGTCATCTTCAAAAAGAACAGCCTGCGGCAGATTAGCGATCAATGCATTTAACCATGAGATCTGTATCTCTGTAGAAGAGAAAATATGTTTTGAGGATTCACTCATAACCAAATGCAACCCTTAGCTGAATAATCAATTTAGAAAGCTGGATTCGTACCCATATTTTTTATTCATGAACAGTTCTTTATTCTGAATCATCCTGTATATAGTTGACTTGCCAACGTCTAGCTTCTTTGCAACTTTCAACACGTCATAATTATATTTATCAAGATAATACTGGATAAGTTTAATATTGAATTCTTTTAACGTAGCGTCCTGCATTGCGAAAGTTTCTATAATATTTGAGCTCATCACGTTCAAATGTTCTGGTTGTATCTCATCTTCTTCGGCCATTACGCAGGCAAGTTCTATTATGGATTTTAATTCACGAATATTACCAGGAAAGGCATGTCCCATCAGTTTCTTACTTGCTTCAGACGATAGAGATTTTTTCGTGATCTTATTGTCTTTGCAGAAACTCTCAATAAAATGCTTTGCAAGCAGGAGCACATCATTTTCTCTTTCTCTCAGTGGTGGAAGGTGAATGGGTAACCCAAGTAATCTATAATAAAGATCCTCTCTGAAATTACCTTTTTTTACTTCTTCCATCAGGTTGCGGTGGGTGGCAACAATTATTCTTACGTCAATCTTTACTAAATCGTTACTACCTACTCTGGAAATTTCTTTTTCCTGTAACACGCGAAGCAATTTTGCCTGCATGCTCATATCCATTTCACCGATTTCATCTAAGAATAAAGTTCCTCTGTGTGCCTCTTCAAATTTTCCTATTCGTCTTGCATGCGCATTCGTAAACGATCCTTTCTCATGTCCAAACAACTCACTTTCTAAAAGATCTTTTGGAATGGCAGCTACATTCACTGCAACAAACTGTTTGTTCTTTCTATCCGAATTATAATGAATTGATTTCGCAACCAGTTCTTTTCCGGTACCGGTTTCGCCCGTTATTGAAACAGTAATATTTGTTTTTGCAGATTTTTCCATCAGCCCAAAAATTCTTTTAATACCCTGGCTATGACCTATTATGATACTATCGAAATCATATTTACGGGCTACTTCCTGCTTAAGTTCTTCCAATTCCTTTTTGAGTTCCAGATTCTCCCTCAGGTTTTGGATCGTGTTCCAAAGCCGTTCCTTAACATCATCATCTTTTACTATGTAATCATTCGCTCCTTTTTTTAAAAGATCGATGGCAATCTTTACGTCTTCCTGCCCTGAGATTATGACCACTTTAGTGTCGGGGCTTAATTCCTTCACATGTTTAAGCAATTGGTCGCCCGTGATATCAGGCAACGAATAATCGAGTGTCACCACGTGAGGCTTTTGATGTAGCTCTGCCAGGAATGTTTTTGCAGAATCGAATTTTTTTATTTGATAATCAGGGTTTAACGATAAGTGATATTCCAGCATAGAGCTATACCAAACATCATCTTCAACAATAAAAATCTGAAAAGCTTTGTCTTTCATTATGTAGTCGGAGTTATACTAACGGTTTAACGAATTTTCAGTCTCAAAAGTATCCGTTGTGCACAAATTGGGAATTATTTTCCAAAAAATGGACTTTTATCCTTCCCGAACCCTAATCAAGTCTTGTTATCTTTAGAAGTTAATGATGACTGTTGAGATCATACTTTGGGCCCTGATCAGTTTATTGTTGTACAGTTATATAGGCTATGGGCTTTTGTTATGGTTATTTGCAAGCATTAAGAAATTTAAAGGCAGGGGCAGGCAGGAAGAATTTTCAGTTCATCCGACTGTAACAGTAATTATTCCTGCATTCAATGAGGCATCTTTCATCGAGCAAAAGATACTTAATACAATCTCGCTTGCATATCCTAAAGATTTATTAGAGGTTTTTTTTGTAACAGATGGTTCAAATGATACCAGTAATACTATCATTCAAAAATTTCCCGTAAAGCTTTTTTTTGAAGATGAGCGCCGGGGTAAAATGCATGCGATCAATCGGGTAATGCCATATGTAAGGTCGGAAATTGTGATCTTCTCTGATGCAAACACGCTTTTAAACGCAGATGCCATCAGGAATATCGTTCAGCATTTTTCAAACACTGAAGTAGGAGGGGTAGCCGGCGAAAAAAAGATTGTGATGCCTGTAAAAGGAAATAATTATTTGGGAATAGGTGAAGGGATATATTGGAAGTATGAATCTGCCATCAAACAGATTGAGAGTGATTTTTATACGGTAATTGCTTCAGCGGGTGAATTGTTCTCTATGCGTACGCATCTTTTTCAACCTCTTCCAGATGATACCGTATTAGATGATTTTATGTTAGGCATAAATATTTGCAAGGCCGGATACCTAGTAAAGTATGAGAAGGAAGCTTATGCCATGGAGTACCCTTCAGCGAGCCTGCATGAAGAGAAGAAACGAAAAATCAGGATCGGCGCCGGAGCAGCACAGGCTTTAATAAGAATAGGATTACCATCTGCAAAAGATTGGCTACTGAATCTACAATATTTTTCAAGGCGGGTTATTCGCTGGGTTGTTAGCCCTATCGCCCTGATCGGTATCTTGTTTTTAAACCTTTTCATTTGTATTAATACAGATTCTCATCCTATCTATGATTATCTTTTATTGGCGCAATTAACCTTCTATTGCATGGCTATATTCGGGTTGTGGACCTACTACACACGCCAACGTTCAGTTGTTTTTCTTGTGCCGTTCTATTTTGTGTTTATGAACTGGTGTATGCTGGCAGGATTTATCAGGCAGATTATAAAAAGACAGCCTGTAACTTGGGAAAAATCGAAAAGAATACAAGGTAATACTGCGCCCGGGAGTTAACTCTGTTATTTGTGCGTGTAATTGTTTTATTTTGTTAGTATGGAAGTAACTGATGAAATGTTTGATCACGTGGCAAAATTAGCAAGGCTCGAATTCAGTGAGGATGAAAGAGCAGAAATCAAGGCTGATCTGCAGAAGATGATCTCTTTTGTAGAACGTTTGCAAAAAGTAGACACCACCGGTATACAGCCATTGACCCATATGGGCTCTACGATGAATGCTATAAGGGAAGATGCAGTAAAGAATATGATCTCAAAAGCTGATGCATTGCAAAATGCTCCTGTAAAAGATGAACATTTCATCAAAGTTCCTAAAGTGATTAACCCTCAATAAACTTACATGCAGTCGATCATTCACCTGGAAGGAATTAGAAAAAGATATTTCATGGGAAGCCACACATTGGAGGTGCTTAAAGGGATTTCTTTGGACATACATAAAAATGAGTATGTGGCGCTTATGGGTCCGTCGGGAAGTGGTAAGAGTACACTTATGAATATTTTAGGTTGCCTGGATACACCCACTGGTGGAAAGTATATTTTAAATGGACACGATGTAAGCCAAATGGCCGATGATGACCTCGCAGATATTCGTAATAAAGAGATCGGGTTCGTTTTTCAGCAATTCAATCTTTTACCAAGATTAACTGCCGCAGAAAATGTAGCTCTACCGTTGATCTATGCTGGTATCAGCAAAAAGGAAAGGATGGATAGAGCACATGCGGCTTTGACAAAAGTGGGATTAGCCGACAGAGCTCATCATAAATCAAATGAGATGAGCGGAGGACAAATACAAAGAGTGGCGATTGCAAGAGCTATTGTAAATAATCCATCACTGCTTCTGGCGGATGAACCTACTGGTAATCTCGATTCTAAAACTTCAGTGGAAGTCATGGAAATATTTGGCCAAATACAGGCTGCCGGTAACACCGTGGTTTTGGTAACGCATGAAGAAGATATTGCTGCATACGCAAAAAGAGTAGTGCGTTTAAGGGATGGATTAGTAGAAAGCGATAAACAAAGAAGCGATGTGGTTTTTAGCCATTCTCATTAATGTATTATAAATTTTACGCTGTGGCTTTAAAGATATATACCAAGACAGGAGACTTAGGTAAAACGTCATTGATCGGCGGCACTAAAGTGGCTAAAAGCAATATCCGTATAGAAAGCTATGGAACGATAGATGAGTTGAATTCATTTATCGGGATGGTAAATGATCTAATAGAAGAGGTCAATACTAAAACTACGCTTAAAGAAATACAGGACAGGCTTTTTACAATAGGATCATCATTAGCAACGGACCCGGAAAAGGAACCTTTGATGAAAATTCCTGATCTTAAAGAGGATGATATAACTTTTCTCGAAAGAGAGATCGATAAAATGAATGACGCATTACCTGCCATGAAAAATTTCATTCTTCCTGGAGGTCATGTTGCTGTTTCTACGACACACGTTGCAAGATGTGTGTGCAGGAGAGCAGAAAGGATATGTGTAGCAATGCAGGAAAATGGAAACTTTATTGAGCCGATAGTGATCAAATATTTGAACCGGTTGAGTGATTATTTGTTTGTTACTGCAAGGTATATAGGGCAGCAACTAAATGTAGAAGAAAAACCCTGGAAACCGAGGGTCAAATAGAATTCATTACAGCTTTTCCAGCATATCTACCACACCTTCTCTTCGTAGTATCAGGTAACCTAGCCTGTCGTTGCTGATCCCTTCCTGTAGTTGATAACTAAATACCAGTTGCTCGTCTTTAACATGAGTTTCAAAATAGCGAAACTGGATATTTGGATACTGTTTTAAAGCTTCTCCAATTTCATATAAGTGGGTGGATAATATAAAAACTGCGTTATTCATTTTCCGCAGGCCTTCTATTACTACTGTGCTGCATTTCATTGCATCCTGAACATTCGTTCCTTTGAAAAGTTCATCAATAAGGATAAGCCATTTCTTTCCATCGCTGATCCTTTCTATAGTATTCCTGATCCTTTGCACTTCGTTAAAAAAATAACTCTCACCTTTGATGATGTTATCTATCACTTGTATGTTGCTTAATAAACCATCAAACAAACACAACTGCATAGATGCTGCAGGCACTCCCATGCCGATATGCGCAAGATAAACTGCCACACCCACAGCTTTGATGAAAGTACTTTTGCCAGCCATATTAGCACCTGTTAAAAACAAGAAATTCCTCTCCTTGTTTAAAGACACATCATATGCAACCGGGGTATGTAATAGCAAATGAAATAATTCTTTTGCCTCTATGAAAGGAGTTTCAGCTTGTACAAACTGAGGAAAATGCAGATCGTATTTTTTATATGCAACAGCAAGACTTAAGTATGCATCCAGTCGATTATAGATATCGATAAGCTCGTAAACTTCGTACTTAAATTGTTTTTTTAGATACGATCCAAACTTTAGTATTTCATTGCCGGGAAGCTTTTTGTCTTTCTCCCATTGCTTCATTAATGAAACGACAGGCTTATTTAAAAGCATTTCCGTTCTGTCTATCCATGTTTTAAGTTGATAGCTTCCAGTGCTTTTTAATATATCAACTAATTGCGCAAGCCCTTTAAAGAAGCTTATAAAGTGCTGTACTGAATAGCGAGTAAGCGCAAAATCAGGTGCGGAGACTAATTTATACGAAAGGGTGTTTAATGTTGATGGATTAGAGGGCAGATCGTTAAGTGGTGTGTCGTAAAACCGCTCGATCACCATGACGGTTCCATTTGTAATGGTCTCCGGCCATGAATCCATTACTACTAAAAGCTCCTTTATAATGGTTTGTGCATCATTGATGGATTTAAGATCTGTTAAGGGTCTGCTCAGCATTTGCCTTAACCATTCTTTACCGCCAATCGTTCTTGTAAAATTTAAATGATGAAAAACTGAAAGTTCTTCTTCGTGATGAAAGATAGAAATGTCTGCAAGTGTGGTTTTGTCAACTATCATTAGAACTGTTGTGAACTTTTAAGTTAGCTTATTTCCTGTTGAATTTTAAACGTATCCCCTTTTGAGACTCATTGAATGATCCGTTTTCATAAACGAGATTTCCATTGATAAAAGTTGAAGTAATCGATGCAGGGAAAGTGAAGTTTTCTAATGGACTCCAGCCACATTTATAGAGCGTGTTGCCTTTAGTTACGGTGGAAGGTTTATTTGTATCAACCAGAACAAGATCCGCAAAATAGCCCTCTCTAATATAACCTCTCTCTGCTACCTGAAAACAATCTGCAACCGCATGGCTCATTTTCTCTGCAACTTTTTCAATAGTTATTCTTCCTTTTTTCACATAATGAAGCATCAATAAAAGGGAGTGTTGAATTAACGGCAACCCGGCATGTGCTTTTTCGTAAGGCTCATTTTTTTCTTCCCATGTATGTGGTGCATGGTCAGTGGCAATTACATCAAGCCTGTCATCCAATAATGCATGCCACAATGCTTCTTTGTTTTTCGAAGCTTTGATTGCCGGATTACATTTAATAAGATTGCCAAGATCAGTATAGTCATCTGCAGTAAAATGAAGATGATGTACACAAACCTCGGCAGTAATTCTTTTATCTTTTAATGGCACCATATTCGAAAATAGCTGTAACTCTTTTTCTGTAGTGATGTGCAAAATGTGGAGCCTGCTTCCGTGCTTTTTAGCAAATTGTATGGCTCTGAATGAAGATTCAAAACAAGCTTCCTCATCCCTGATCACAGGGTGGTCAACAGCAGAAAGCGTCGCCTTCTTTTGTTTGAGTTGCTCAAAATTTCTCCTGATGATTTCTTCATCTTCACAATGGGTGGCGATAAGCAATTCAGTCTCTGCAAAAATTCTATCAAGGCTTAAAGGGTTATCTACTAATAATCCTCCCGTAGAAGATCCCATAAAGATCTTTATCCCGCATACTGAATTTTTCTT
>JAEZDC010000125.1 GCA_023429825.1 Bacteroidota bacterium
AATTTTTCGTTCTTCTTCGGTTCGTGGTTTTTTAAAGAAATCGTACATGATGCCGGTGTCGCGGTGAGGACTTGCTATGAAATTTTCTATGCGTACCGAAGTGGTATCAATTTTCCAACTGCCGAGGAGCGCTTTATCATAGATGATATTGTCTTCATTTACGAAAGGTTGTATACTGTTGACACAGCTATGCATTGTGACCAATAAAATAGGGATGATCAATTTCATTGCAGTATTTTTTTATATGATTCAATCTGTTTATGTTCGAAAGCTTCTTTTTGATCGCCATATTTTTTTATGAAATCCTGCAGCTGTTCAGTTGGTGCCGTGATGATTTTTATGTTTTGTTGACCAATACCCGTTTGTTCATATTTTATCCGAAGGCGTCTTTGATCTATTAATTTTTGAATGAAGTCCTGGTCCATCGGTAAGAGATGTATCATCCCTGCTGATGCCCTATCCAACTTGTATATCGCATGCATTGGAATAGAAAAGGCTTCAAAAAATTCATTGTTACCGAAGCGACCCCGTAACGGGAAAAGATCAATGTAGGTGTTGCCTCCGAGTTTTACCAAGAAAGCTGCATACTCGCTAATGTTGTTTCCCTGTTCATTTGTGTAGCGTAAAAGATATCCTTTGTTGCTAATGGCTTTGACCTTCGCAGGCAAGGCGGCTGGAGTAGCCGCGAGTTGCTGAATTATCAGCAATGGGGCCTGTTGTTCTTTGGTAGACCGATAGTTGCCGACAAGCGATTGTTCATAAAGAATATCCGTTTCGGTGTAGATTGGATGGAAGGTGAGAAGGCAACCAGTTAGTGTTGTTAGTATCAAGCCAAATAATAGTAGGTGCGGGAGTTTCATAATCAGCTCTCTTTTATGTTTAGCAGTAATTCAAGTAATTGTTTGCGAAAAGCTTTGTACAGCGTTGTGGTTTGACAATTCATCACTGCACCACAATTTGACAATACCACCAGTGACAATGACTGTTTCGGGAACCACCATACATCGGCAGTGTAGGCTATATCCCTGCCCCTGTGACCAATTGCTGTACGGTCTTCGCCATACTGCTTGAAATCCTTCCATACGCCCAATCCAAAAGAAACCTCTTTATCTTCAGCGTCATCAATAAACTGCGCCATTTCTTTTAAAGAGCTATCAGATAGCAATGTGCGTTCGATAAACAAAGCTTTAAAAAATTTTTGCAAGTCACCCGCGGTACTGTACACGCCGCTGTATCCGTTTCCGGATCCACCAGTGTTGAAGTCGATCAGATTGATGAGTCTTTTATCGTTATATAATTCTGCATAACCTTTTGCTGCCAGTTGCGGCACCTGCCGATTTTCGGAATAAAAGGTATTATTTAATTGCAACGGTTCAAATATCAAATCCTTTAGCAAATGGTGATGTTTTACTTTTTCTCCAAGCTCGTTATCCAGGATGATGGTTAGTAATAGAAAATTGGAGTTACTGTACACACCCTTTTCTCCCGGATTGAACAAGGGCTTTTGTTTTTGAAGAAATTTTATCAAGTCTGCCTGCTTCCAGTTATGCGCAGGCGTATTTAAAACATTTAAAAAAAAAGCAGGATGTTTTATGAAATCAGGGAGACCACTTGTATGATTTAGTAAATGATTGATGGTGATCTTATCTGCATTTGCGATGTTCTTAAACAAATGACCACACTTAAGCATGGTAATAGGCTGATAAAGAGAAAGTCTCCCCTGCTCTGCTAACTTAAGCGTAATAACTGCCACGAACATCTTCGTTACACTTGCAACCATCAATTGATTGTCGGCAGTCATTAACCGGCCTTTTTCCAGGTCAGCATAGCCCGCACTAATGGTTTGTTCGTTGTTGTTTTGCCGAACGGAAACGACTAATCCAGGTAGCCCTTTATTGGTAAAGTCATCTGCAATCTGCTGAAGTGTTCTATACAAATTTTCTTTTTGCTGCGCCTTGCAAAACAGACAAGCAACGCAGCTGATAACTAAGTATAATGTTTTCATGGGGTATCATTTATAAAAAGTAAGTCCGAATGATTGATGTGGAAGGGCAGGAGCATACTTGTTAATGAAGGGACCTTGTAACCATAGTTTATAATTTACCGCGGTAGCTGTGTATCCCTTGCCGATGAATCTGGCATATCCTGCCCCGATAGTAAGGCCTCCTGTCCACTGCAGTTTAACTGCGCTTTGATTAAAGTTTTTTTCGATGATAGTTGAGTTGCATTTTCTCAGTAGCACGAGACAACCTGCTTCCAAGGCTGGTTGTAGAAAGATTCCGGAGGATTTGGCACCTTGAAAATGAAAACCCTGTTGAAAAGAAATAGAGGCACCCTGTTGCAACGATCTATTCTTTATATATCCCACATTGACACTTCTATATGTTCCGCCGTTATCGTCACCTGTGTTTAAAAGAACTTTTCCAAGAGATAGACGCCAGCTTTGGGTGAGCGTTTTGAGGGAAGTTTTGGGACGGTACTTACTAAAGAACGGCATTGAAATATTATCCAGCTGAACTGTAAAGCTCCATTTAGGTTGAATAGAAGGACCGCTTTTCTGAGCGTAGGTTGTTTGTGCAAACAAGCAGATGAAAAGGGTGTAAAGGAAGTGCTTCATGGCTAAAAATTTAGACCAAGCTAGTAGTGAAGGGAGCCGATAAAAATCTTTTTCGGTAAACGTATTAACTCCGGCTGTGAGCGTTAAAATATAGCAGGTGAAATTCTTTTGATGACGGTAAGGTAAAAGCGCCTGCGGCTAAAAGAAGCGGAGCGCTGCCAGGAGTAATGGCAGCGAAGGGTGAGCCGAGCTAAAGCGAGCCGTGAAAGCCACCGGAGCGAATGGGGAGGTGGCTTGCGAGCCCCCACGGAGGGGCTGGACATTAAAGCCCCGCTTTTAGCGGGGCGATGGGTAGCTCCATAGGAGGTTGCCGCAGTATATTTTCCGCTTGCGGGTACGAAGGCAACCGAACTATGCAAGTGAAGTTAGTGCTGCAGCGAAATGAAGTATGAATGAGCTGTGCAGGCTCGAGCATGGCGCAGCACTTACTGAACGCAGCCGTAGTGGGGCGCCGGCGAGCAAAATTATTGGCAGCGGGTGGACAGAGCAATACTGAATGAAGTAGCGATGAACGAAGCGTAATGGAACCCAGTGCCCTTCGAGAGCCCCAGGGTGACAGCCATGTTGCGGCATACGAAGTATGTGCACACCTTGAATTGGCTTGCTGCGTGGCTACTGGTGTGCCATGCTGAAGTATGCAAAGCAAAGGCACGTGGTGGAATGAAGCGGAAGTGAAGAGTAAATGAATGAAATGTTGCGATGGACACAGGAGCTGCCGTGACGATGGAGGAGGAAGCTAAGCAGTGTGACAAACTTTTAACCTTGAGGTATTACGGAGCTTGCGTAGGAATACCGAAAGGGCATGCACTTAAAAGCAAATCCGAAAAGGATATAAAAATGATTTTGCTTTTTAGTGCAATGGTTTGGCGCACCTGCTTGAAGTGACGACGAATGAGGAACACCTTTGACCCATCAAATGGCTTTCTTTCTCCTGCTTCGTTTTCTTTTTTTCTGCAGGTTCAAACGTACCTGCGTCCCAGATGATCACACTGCCTGCACCATAATTTCCTTTAGGAATATTGCCTTCAAAATCTTTGTAATCGATAGGATGATCTTCTACCATGAATGCCGAACGTCGTACTGCAGGATCCAGTGAAGGTCCTTTAGGAACCGCCCAGCTTTTGAGCGTGCCTTTTATTTCAAGACGGAAATCATAATGCAGGTGGGAAGCTTTGTGTTTTTGTACCACGAATTGTAACGTCGCCGAATTGCTTTTACCACCGGCGGGCTCACGTGTTTTAGAAAGGTTTCTTTTTTTATGGTATTCTTCCAGCGCCACTGCCTGCTAACTTTTTGCTTTTTGTCTTTTATACACAGATGTATCGAGCTTACACCTTTTGACAAACCAATCTCTTATCTCCTCGATGGAATAGGTATTATGAGTAGCCTTCCAATCCAGCAACGGGAGATCTTCGTAGGAAGATAAGTCGGCTGTTTTACCTGCTTTCTCAAGTGCCTCCCGGATTATCGCATTACGATTATCTATCTGTACCCGGGAAGGTCTAACGGTCTTTTTTATGAGCTTTATATCAAAGCCAAGGTCCCAACCACTTTCAATCCGGAACAGAATTCCTTTCTGATGGATTGTTGTTAGTACTTTCTCAAGATAAATATTCTTCGGAGCTTTTTCCTGAAGCCATGTAATCATTTTGGGCTCATCATCTGCATACTCCCAAAACAGCTTGTTGACCGCTTCTTCTACAGTTGGTGTGTTGAACCGCACATACCAATCAACCGGCTTCAAAGGAGACAGCCTGCCGAGAGTGGCTTCAGGTGTTTCATAGAGCACCGAGCTGCCGTCGCTCAGGTCATCCACCAGGAAGCGGGATATGTTTCCTTTCACATGATTTGCATAAAACCCGGTTTTTAGTTCATTTTCAATACGGATGTTTCTTTCGAAAGCATAAAAGGTTCGCAATATAGCACCCACTTCAAAGTAACTCTGTTTGGTTTGCTTAACCGGCATAGAAAGAATGACTCAAATACAATTCCATTTTTTACGACAAAGTTTGGTGGCATATTTTTTCGAGTAAAGAGATATGGCCAAGAAGAAAATTTATATCGGTACTTCAGGCTGGCATTATAAGCATTGGATAGGGAGGTTCTATCCAGAAAAAATATCAGCCAAAGAGCAATTTGAGTTTTATACAAAGCATTTTAATAACGTAGAGATCAATAATTCTTTTTACAAGCTTCCGCCAAGAGAAGTATTTGAAGGATGGTATCAATATTCTCCAAAGAAATTCACGTTCATCATCAAAGCAAATCGGTTTATCACCCATAATTTAAAACTTAGCAGGCCACAGGAGCCGATCACAAGATTGTTCAATAGCATACTGGCATTGAAGGAAAAGCTCGGACCGATATTATTCCAACTTCCTCCTAAGTGGAACGTCAATGTGGAGCGACTTAGAGATTTCATCACGGCGTTACCGAAAGGACATAGGTATGTGTTTGAATTTAGAAATGAAACGTGGTATACGCAAGAGGTGTATGATGTATTATCGGAAAATAACTGTGCGTTTTGTATATATGAATTAGCGGGTCATATTTCTCCGGTAAAGATCACTGCAGATTTTGTGTATGTACGCTTGCATGGACCGTCACCGAATAAATACCAGGGCAGTTATACAAAAGCACAATTGCAAAAGTGGGCGAAGCAATGTTTGGATTGGCAGCAACGGAAGAAAGATGTGTATGTGTATTTCGATAATGACCAGGATGCATATGCTGCGTTTAATGCCATCACTTTAAAAGACCTGGTAAAACAAGTATCAGAAAGAAAAGTACCGCAGCTAAAACGCTGATATCCAAACGTAATTATTTTAGCAATCTAATACTAAAGTAATTAGTAATATTGTTACGGGTTAGGATGGGTACACAGCATGCAAATACAATTGCTGCGCTGCAAAAAGAAATTCTCTTAATGCAGGGGTTTAAACCTGCATTGAGTGTTGCGGCGAACAATGGTGGATTATCATTGATCAAAGAGGCATTTCCCAACCAAAGCTTCCCTTTGGGGGCAGTGCATGAGTTTTTTACATCTAATGTTGAAGATGCTTCTGCTTCCTATGGTTTTATCTCTGGTATTTTATCATCATTAATGCTAAACGGAGGCGTAAGCATATGGATCAGTAAAGCACCGCTCATCTTTCCACCTGCATTGACGCAATATGGAATTGATCCTTCAAAGATCATTTTCATTCATCCTAAAAAAGATAAAGACGTCTTGTTTGTAACAGAAGAAGCATTGAAGTCTGAAGGGCTGAGTGCAGTTGTAGCAGATATCAAAGAGATGAGTTTTACCGAGAGCAGGCGGTTTCAACTGGCGACGGAGCAAAGTAATGTGACTGCATTTATTGTGCGAAACAAACCAAGAAATCTATCAACAGCTTCAGTGACAAGATGGAGAATAAAGCCAATTACATGTGAGCAGTATCAGGAACTTCCTGGAATATCTTTTCCAAAATGGAATGTTGAACTAACAAAGGTGAGGAATGGAAAGCCAGGTGAATGGCAAATGGAGTGGAAGTCTGTAGGGTTTGCTTTAGTTAAGCAGAGCCAGATAAAGATCATCGAACAGTTAAGAAAAGTAGTGTGATGAAAAGATTTGTGAGTATATGGTTTCCATATTTGGTTACTGACTGGTTTGCCTTGCAGCAAACACAGCTGAAGGCTATTCCTTTTGTAGTGAAAGCCAGTTCCAGGGGCAGGATAGTGATTGTGGCGGCTAATGCGATGGCGCATCAGAAAGGCATTCGGGAAGGGATGGCTTTGGCAGATATAAGAGCGATTTACCCGGATATTATAGCCGTAGATGAAAAGAAAGGTTTAACCAATCAATTGTATAAACGCATCGCTGAATGGTGTATCCGTTTTACACCGGTTGCATCGATCGACCCTTTGGGCGGTATTATACTGGACGCAACCGGGTGCCCGCATCTATGGGGTAGCGATGAAGCTTATGTACAGGATATCATCAAACGTTTGCATGCAAAAGGGTATCAGGCAAGGGCAGCCATGGCAGATACGATTGGTGCCGCATGGGCTGTTGTTCGATATTATAAAAATATTCTTGCTCTTGGTCCGGGAAGACAGGCAGAAATGCTGATGGATCTTCCACCTTCGTCTTTAAGAATCAATACAGCTATTGCGGAACGGTTAGATCAACTGGGGCTTTACCAGGTAAAAGATATTGTTTCCATGCCAAGCAGTGCATTGAGGAGAAGATTTGGAAAAGATATCATTACACGATTGAACCAGGCGTTTGGAAATGAACCAGAATTTATAGAAGGTATTCAGCCTGAAGAACCGTACCAGGAAAGATTGCCGTGCCTCGAACCTATTCAACGGATAGAGGGAATAGAGATCGCAGTCCAACGTTTACTGGACAGTTTATGTAAGCAATTGAGTGCCGCAGGCAAAGGTGTTCGTTTAGCCCAGCTTGTATGTTATAGAATAGATGGTAAAAAACAAACGATAGAGATCGGTACCAGTGCAGCATCCAATAATTCAAAGCACCTGTCTCATTTGTATGAATTGAAGCTGGGTACTATCGAACCTGGGTTAGGTATTGAATTGTTTACACTCACAGCGAGTAAAGTTGAAGATCACATAGCAAGACAACAACAGATATGGAAACAGGCTGGTGATCTTGCAGGAACACGTGTTTCAGAATGCATGGATCGTATTGCTGGACGTATAGGAACGCATTCGATTCAACGATATCTCCCGGCAGAACATTACCTGCCTGAAAAATCCTATAAGCCCGCTACATCATTGAAAGATGAAGCAAATACAGAATGGTACGTAGACAGGCCACGCCCCATAATATTGTTGCCAATACCGGAAGTGATTGAAGTAACGGCACCGATACCGGATTATCCGCCGATGATGTTCAGGTATAAAGGCAAGTTGCATAAAGTAGTAAAGGCTGATGGCCCGGAAAGAATTGAACAAGAGTGGTGGATACGAAACGGTAGACATAGAGATTATTATGCGATAGAAGATGAAGAAGGCTGCAGGTATTGGTTATTTAGGTCGGGGCATTATGATGTGGAGAAGACTTATAGATGGTTTTTGCATGGCGTTTTTGCTTAAGGAAAGAGTTATGAAGTATACAGAATTACAGGTGACGACGAACTTTAGTTTCTTGAGGGGTGCATCTCATCCGGATGAGCTTGCAGACCAGGCGGCGGCATACGGATATAATGCGATTGGCATAACAGATAGAAATACACTTGCAGGGATCGTGAGAGCACATGCTGCCGCGAAAACTCATGAACACTTCAGGATCATTCCTGCAAGCAGGTTAGATCTGTTGGACGGATATAGTTTGCTAGCTTATCCAACAGATGCCGATGCCTATTCAAGATTAAGTAACCTTTTGACCATAGGTAACCGTAGAGCTGAGAAAGGAAATTGCGAATTGTATAAAGCAGATGTGTACCAACATTCGAAAGGTATCAGGTTTATTGTATTGCCCCCTGATAAGCTCAACCATGCGTTTGAATTTGATGCAGGTTTCAAAACAATAGTGGGTGAATACAAAGAAGCTTTTGGTAATGAGTTGTACATCGCTATGTCGAGACGGTATAACGGTGATGATCAGAAACAGTTATATCGTATTGAAGAGTTATCAAAGAGGTATAATGTCCCTGTAGTCGCAACGAATGATGTGTATTATCACCATCCTTCGAGGAGACAGTTGCAGGATGTAGTGACTTGCATCCGAGAGAAGTGTACAATAGACAATGCAGGCTTTAAGTTATTCCCGAATGCAGAAAGGCATTTGAAAACGCAGGAAGAGATGTTGCGTTTATTCCGTAACTACCCGGATGCGATCGCTAAAACGCAGGAGATCGCTGAAGCCTGCCAGTTCTCTTTGCACCAGTTGAAGTATGAATATCCTGAAGAGATCATAACAGAAGGAAGAACACCACAGGAAGAGATCACTCACCTGGCCTGGAAGGGTGCTAAGGAAATATTCGGTGAACCGTTGCCTCCTAAAGTGATCAACAGCATTAATCATGAGTTGCGTTTCATCAAAGAGATGAATTATGCATCCTACTTTTTAACGGTATATGATATAGTGCGGTATGCCAGAAGTAGAAATATCCTCTGCCAGGGAAGAGGATCTGCAGCTAACTCTACCGTGTGTTTTTGTTTAGGTATCACTTCAGTCAATCCTGAAAAGTTTGAGTTATTATTTGAGCGATTTATTTCGGCTGCCAGGAATGAACCTCCGGATATAGATGTAGACTTTGAACACGAACGAAGAGAAGAGGTGATGCAATACATCTATAACAAGTATGGAAGAGACAGGGCAGCGATCGTTGCCACGGTTACCACGCAACATCACAAAGGGGCGATGAATGATGTAGGGAAAGTGATGGGACTTTCTGTAGATACGATCAAAAGAGTCACCTCTTTTATCTGGCATATGACAGACGACTGGTTGCAGACAGAAAAACTAGTGCAGCAGGGCCTTGATCCGAATGATAAGCACCTGCAGAAAGTGATCGAGTTGACCAGGCAGTATGTGGGATTTCCACGACAGCTGGGGCAACATACAGGTGGATTCGTGATTACGAAAGACAAACTTTCTGATCTGTGCCCGATCATGAATGCGAGGATGAAAGACCGGACGAATATCGAATGGAATAAAGATGATATCGATGCGTTGGGTTTTATGAAGATCGACGTCCTTTCGTTAGGCATGCTCACCTGCATCCGTAAAGGATTTGAATTAGCTAAACAACATTATGGTCTGGATCTCACGTTAGCAAACATTCCGCAGGATGATGCTAAGGTGTATGAGATGATATCAAGAGGTGATACGATCGGAGTGTTCCAGATAGAGAGCAGGGCACAACAGAGTATGCTGCCAAGACTAAAACCGAATTGCTTTTATGACCTCGTGATAGAAGTAGCGATCGTACGTCCTGGTCCGATACAAGGAGATATGGTGCATCCTTATCTAAGAAGGAGAAATGGATTGGAGCCTGTAGAGTATCCTTCACCAGAGTTAGAAGAAATATTGAAACGGACGTTGGGCGTTCCTTTGTTCCAGGAGCAGGCAATGAAGATCGCAATTGTGGCAGCAGGATTTTCGCCGTTGGAAGCAGACCAACTTCGCAGAAGTATGGCTACGTTCAAGATGAGAGGAATGGTAGCATTATTTCATGAGAAGCTGATCAACGGCATGCTGGAGCGAGGATATACATTGGAGTATGCAGAAAAAGTGTTTAAGCAGTTGGAAGGATTTGGGAGTTATGGCTTTCCTGAAAGCCATGCAGCCAGCTTTGCATTGCTGGCATATGTGAGTGCGTGGTTGAAGTGTTATTATCCTGATGTATTCAGTTGCGGATTACTGAACAGTTACCCGATGGGGTTTTATGCGCCTGCACAAATTGTAATTGATACGAAGAAGAGCGGTGTTACTGCAAGGCCTATAGACATCAATCATTCATATTGGGATAATACATTAGAAGAAAAGGTAGGAGCGTATCATGCACTGCGTATCGGCTTCCGGCAGATCAAAGGAATGAAAGAAGCAGATATACAGTTACTGGTTGAAAACAGGATGAAGCCGTATAGTGGGATTCATGAATTAAGAAATATTGGCTTGACAGATGCTGCATTGGAATTACTTGCAGAAGCAGATGCATTCCAATCGATGGGTTTAAACAGACGTGAAGCGTTATGGCATGTTACATCCAGGGATACACCGCAGGCAATGTTCAAAGGACAGCGTTCTGCAGATGAACAAGCAGAAAATATTCACTTGCGGCAGATGAGTGACAGTGAAGAAGTGTTGCAGGATTATTCATCGATCGGGCTTTCGGTGAAAGGTCACCCGGTAAGTTTTATCCGGGATCATTTATCAAAGTATCATGTGTTATCAACTGCTGCGCTGCGAACGGGCAATAATGGACAACAGGTGCGGGTAGCAGGTTTGATATTGAGCAATCAAAGGCCAGAAACCGCAAAAGGTGTTTGCTTTAGTACAATAGAGGATGAAACAGGAACTGCTAACCTGATCATATTCGCACCTGTGTTTGATCAATACCGAAAGGAGATCATGGGTTCCAGGCTGATGATGGCAGAAGGTAAGTTGCAGATAGAAGAGGGTGTGATACACGTGATCGTGTCTGCATGTTATGATGTTTCGAAGGTGTTGCGGAAACTGAGTTCAAAAAAAGCCGAGTTGCAAATGCCAACACTTGCGTTTGGAGATCAGCATAGTGAAATGGGTTTTGCGAAGCCAAAGAATTTTAGAGGATAAACAGGCAGCAACTAACTGCCTGTCTTCAAGTGCTTCAGTCTTTGCGAAATGCGGGATTTAACATCCTTCATGTTGTGGCTCACCTTTACATCAGTTGCTTTCGCATAGATCTGAGTTGTCCTTATCGAGTTGTGCCCTAACATTTCACTTGCCGATTCTATGGGGCAATCATTCTCCATCAAGATCGTTGTTGCAAAGGTGTGTCTTGCAGTGTGTGTGGTAAGATTCTTATTTATGCCTGCTATAGCGGCAATCTCTTTCAAATATCCGTTATATCGTTGGTTGCAGTTTACTGGCAGTAACTTGTTATTTGCAACACAATATCTATGACTTTTATATTTCTCAATGATATCTAAAGCAATTTCCAGAAGAGGTACGTTTGATTTGTTATTCTCTCCTTTGTAACGATCTCTAATCAACCATTTGGTTCCGTCTATCCATGGCACTACATTTCCTGGTTCCAGCTGGTAAATATCCATATATGAGTAACCTGTGAAACAAGTGAACACATATACATCTTTTACTTCTTCAAGCCGTGCTATTGGCATTCTGCAATTGTGCAGATTAACTAATTCGTTCCAGGTCAAGCGTGCTCTTTTAGGTTGCTTATAGGTGCATTTGAAATCTTCAAAAGGATTTATAGTTATGTAGCCTTTCCGCTTTGACCAACGGATCATCTGCTTGGTATTTTTTACATACTTCATCGCTGTATTCTTGCATAACTTGCCAGCTGTCGTGAGATAGACCAAAAACTCTTCAACAAAAGCCTCGAATAAATCTTTTAGCAGAATATCCCGAACCTGGTACTTGAACTCTAGAAAATCAATTATTTTTTGTTGTGTAGTAATAAAGCGACGCCATGTCTTTTCATCTAACGTTGGTTCTTCTGACTTCACCCGGTCGTGCAACATTTCGTTGTATTCAGTGAAAGCCTGAACTACTGTTTTAAATACCGGCTTCTTTCCAACATACTCGTTTTTAATCGCAGATGCTGTAACAGTTTCTCCACGTGCTTCGATTTTACTTTGACAGCTAAGAAGCTTCGCTTTCATCGTAACGAGGTGGTTGTTGATTTCCTTTGCTTCATTGGTTTTACTCAGCACCGTCTGCGCATCGCAGTTCCATTCCAGTGGCGAAACTTTCCTGTTTACTGAGATTTCTTTTCGTTCTCCATTAACGGTGATCCTGACAGATAGCGGCGCTTTGCCGTTCTTGAGTCTGCTTTTTTCAATCCAGAAAAGGATTGAGAAGGTTTGTTGTTCCATGGTGGTGACCTTTAACTGTGAAAAAATTCATTAAAGGCACCTCAGCTTCTTTGGATGTTCGTAACGATAGTTTAGAATAGATCGGTTAGCAAATCTATTAGAAACGACTGCTAACCGAATTGCTCACCTGCAGGTTGGTATAGTATGAACCATCTTCACTATATGCAAAAGAAAAAACCGCCTGAAACATGCATTTCAGACGGTTTAAGTTCGGAAGGATATTCCTTTCTGTGATCCCGCTGGGACTCGAACCCAGGGCCCATACATTAAAAGTGTATTGCTCTACCAACTGAGCTACGGAATCTCCGCTTCAAGAAGAGTAACCTTCTTGTTTTGGGAGTGCAAAAATAAGGGTTCACACCTTTGCACCAAATTTTTAAACGAAAAATATCCACATTATTCTGGCTCATTTTCTCTTAAGCAAATAAGCGAACACTATTTTTGCCTGCATTAACAATTACTTATGTCTTTTCAAAATAAAGTAGTAGCTATTACCGGTGGCTCAGATGGTATTGGTAAAGCTCTGGTGGATTTATTCTTATCAAAAGGCGCAAAGGTTGCCACCTGCGGCAGAGACTATGATAAGCTGTACAGGCTGAAAAAATACCATCCGGGTAATGAACTATTGATTTTTACAGCCGATGTAAGTAAGGAGATCGAGTGTAAAAAATTCATTGAAGAAGCCGTTAATGCATACGGCAAGATTGATATCCTTGTCAATAATGCCGGCATCTCTATGCGGGCAGAATTTGAGAAGCTGGAACTGGAAACCATCAAAAAAGTAATGGATATTAACTTTTGGGGTACTGTGTACTGTTCCAAATTCGCATTACCTCATATTAAAAAAAATAAAGGAACGATCGTAGGTGTTTCTTCTATTGCAGGATTCAGGGGACTCCCCGGCAGATCAGGTTATTCCGCCTCTAAAGCAGCTGTAAACTCCTTTCTCGAAGTATTAAGAACAGAGCTCCTGGAAACAGGGGTGAATGTTATGTGGGTATGCCCGGGATTCACCGCATCCAATATCAGGAATGTAGCTTTAAATGAAGATGCGAAGCCCCAGGGTGAAACTACAATGGAAGAAGACAAAATGATGAGTGCAGAAGAATGTGCCGAACACATCGCCACTGCAATAGAGAAAAGAAAAAGAACACTCGTACTCACTTTCACTGGTAAAAGGGCGATTTTCATGAACAGGTTCTTCCCTTCACTTGCTGACAAACTCGTAAGAAAATTCTTTTATAAAAATGGCGAGTTAGTGAAGTAAGTTTGCATCGCATGCCAATACTAACCCTCACAACTGATATTGGCCAGCAGGATTATCTTGTTGGCGCTATCAAAGGGCAATTTCTTCAGGCTGATGCAACTACAAATATTAACGACATCACGCATTATCTCTCTCCTTACAATTACCTGCAGGCTGCATACACATGTAAAAATTCATTCAGGCACTATCCTGTAAATACTTTTCATTTAGTGATCATAAATCTGTTTGAAGATGCAGCAAACGGAATGCTTTTGGCCAAGCACAACAATCAATTCATTGCCTGTCCTAATAATGGTATCCTTACTATGATCACTAACGAAAGGCCAAGGGAGATAGTAACATTGCCGCCCACCGCTAATAATTCAAAAGGATTACTTGCTTACACTCAAACAGTAGCTACTGCATATGGCGCCATCTTAAAAGGTGAAAATTTGAACAACATCGCAGCGCCCGTGGTTAACCTTGTTGAAAAATATCCTTTACGCTCCATGCTTGGTGAAAACTGGATGGAAGGGCAGATCATCTTCATCGACAATTTCGAAAATGTTGTGGTAAACATTACGAAAGAAGAGTTTGAAGAGCAGCGTAAAGGAAGAAGCTTTAAGATCTTGTTTAGCCGTGAGGTAATCACTGAGCTAAGTGATAATTATTCAACGGTAAGTGAAGGAGAATTACTCGCCTGGTTTAATTCTGCAGGGTATTTAGAACTTGCAATGAACAGGGGAAACATGGCAGGATTATTTGGCTTACAAGGTTTCTCTGAAAAAACCAACAAAGGCACTGCACTGCAGAATAAGTGGTTCTATCAAACCGTAAAGATTTTTTTTGAGTAATCGCGGTGTATTTATATTGCCATACTAAATTTCCTCGCTGGTTCTTGCTGTGATTTGAGAAGGTGAATATCGAAGGCCTTGCAGATATTCCGTATAAACTGTTTACCTGTTGCGGTAACAGTAACTCCTTCATCATTCCATTCAATAAGATTATCCGCAGACAGCTTCAATAATTCAGGATAAGAGAAAGACCTGAGGGTCGCTTCATCTTCCTCTTGGAAGGTTGTTTTGCCAAGGCAACTGATATCAAGAATATATCTTTTGAACCGTGTATCTTCTTCACTTAAAAAATATCCTTTCGTTACTGCGAGTTCTCCCGCTACGATATCTGAATAATATTCGTGTAGTGTTTTACGGTTCTGCGCATAAGCAATACCTATATCGCTTATACTGGATACACCAAGCCCTAACAGCATGCTTGTTTTTTGCGTGGTATAGCCCATAAAATTCCTGTGCAGCCATCCTTCTTGTCTTGCTACAAAAAGATCATCTGTTGGTAAAGCAAAATGATCCATGCCGATATCGCTATAGCCAGCCTGGGTAAATAATTGTTTGCCTGACAAGTACAATTGCATCTTTAATTCAGCAGATGGAAGATCGTGTTCATCAAATAAACGCTGGGCTTTACTCGTCCAGGGAACATGCGCATAACTATAGAATGCTATACGGTCAGGCTTCAATTCAATACTCTGTAAAATTGTCTTTTCAATACTTTCCAACGTTTGAAGTGGTAAACCATAGATGAGATCAAAATTTACCGAAGTATAACCTATCGCTCTTGCATTCTCAACCCCTCGTTTTACATTTTCAAATGGCTGTATACGATTGATGATGTGCTGTACTTTAGCATCATGGTCCTGCACACCAAAACTAACCCGCCTGAAGCCAATGTTAAATAAGGTTTGAAGATGATCATAGGTAGTATTGTTGGGATGACCTTCAAAGCTGAACTCATGATTTGGATGGATATCGCAATCATCTAAAATCGCTGTGAGTAATTCTTCCAAATGAGTAGGAGAAAAAAAAGTGGGCGTACCTCCACCTAAATGTAGTTCTCTAAGTACAGGTTTAACAGGCATTAAGGCTTTGTACAATTTCCATTCTTTCACAATAGCCTGCATATACTCAATTTCCACGCTATGATTAGTAGTGATCTTTTTGTTGCATCCACAATAAGTACAGAGCGATTCACAAAAGGGAAGATGAATATATAAACTGATACCGTCAGTATTGTCCAGCGCAGCTTTTACGAAATTGTTTTTCCATTGCGCAGCGTCAATATTCTCTTTCCAATATGGAACGGTTGGATAGCTGGTATACCGTGGAACAGGTTGATTATATTTATGCAATAAAGCTGTGCTGATCATATTCAAAAATATCCTGCAGCCCAACTAAGTAGTATGACGTAAATCATACATGGTATGGATTGAAAGAAAATGACAATCGGATGATGAACTACACTTCTTCCAATACTGATTGTTGAATCTGATATTCCTGCCGCTGCACAACTCTCTTTTTTTCAAATAAAGCTTTGAAGTAGAACCTCAACAGGGGAAGTGCAATAAAAATGATCGCGATCATCAGCACAAAACCTGACAAAGAAAATGCATGAAAATAAGGCTGCAGATCTTTCATTATCTCATAGAAGCCTTTGTGCTCTATAAGCGCTTTTGATTTAATTAATCCGCTTGCTATCAGGCTGACCCAAAAAACAAGTAACGAAATATTGAATACTTTAAAGTTGATCCTCACTACCGCAGGCACCTTCACCCCTACTGATTTTCGCTCTTTGTAGAAAATAAAAAATGCAGCAGCGAGAAGCAACGTGGTATTAATTCCAATAGTCGCACCCATGGCATGTGCCACAGTGATATGTGTGCCATGCGTAAACTGGTTGATATATGGAACTGAGATAGCAATGGCAAGGGTAAGATTAAGCAGTATCCACCTATCTGTCATACTGATGAGGCGAAAGCTAAAATGATGCTTTGAATTCTTTTGCAGGAATATTTTCTTCCATTTGAAAATGAGCTGAAACAGGATAAGCAACTCAGTCATGCTGATTATATATGCCACTGATTTTATCACGGGGGAAGCTGGCACTACATAGGTATGATGTCCCCAGTTGAACATAAGATTGGTTAATCCCAGGAAAAAGAAAAAGAAGGTCAGTTTTGAATTAGCCATTTCTTTGTTCTTCGTGGTTTGATACATAATATAAGTAGCCGACCCATATATGAGCATGTTCCATGCACCCACCATAGAGCCAAGCGCTTTCCATTGAACTGTAATATCTCTGACAATGTTGTTATTGAAGTGATCGAACTTCCATAGCAAAGCCTCGGAGATGGTTATGATGAAAAAAATAATTCCCGCAGTCCAGCTCCATATATATACTGGTGCGGTATGATATGCCGGGCGAACAGTTGCAATAAAATTAATGAGCAGTAATACCCAACCTACGATCATGAACATAGCGATCCATACAGGGAACTCCATGTATTCTCTTCCGGAAAAATTACCAGCAAAGAAATTATATACAGTCACAGAGATAATAAAAGCATTCATCGAAAAATGAGTCCATCCCATTTTTGAAGAATACATTTTTCGTTTGGCAATACCAGGCAGAAAATAATACAGGCATCCTACTGCAGCACAACTGATCCATTGAGTAACGAGGAATACATGCAAAGGTCTTGTTTTCTGGAAAGAAAAGCTATCTCTCAAAAATGCAGGCAAGATGTATTGCAGGCTCCCGATCATTCCAAAAAAAAGGCCGGCTATCAAACAACTGAATGCAAGAATAAGAAAGGAAAAAGCTATTTTTTTTGAATTCATTTCGCTGCAGGTTTTGTAGATGCATCCACGTAAGCCAGGTAATCCAGAACAGCGTTTACCTCAGCATCAGTGAGCTTAAAATTGGGCATTGTTGGTCCACCCGATCTCAAAAAAGCCTCAGCATAACTTTTCCCTCGTTTTTCATCAGACATAATATTTGTTAGATCGGGCCCTAAATAACCGCCTAGCCCGTATAACTGGTGACAAGAAATGCAATTCTTTTCCTGCCATATTTTTTTACCCTCAGCCATCTGCAGAGTAAGGACCGGGCTTTTCTTTTCAGTGCCTGAGCTAAAAACCCAAACGCTGAAAAAGCAATACGAGCAAAAAAGAATAATAATAAAGATCACTTTAGCCATGAAGGGTGCTTATAACGGCTCCAAAATTGTTTGCATACCGTAATAAATCTTATGACCACAATCATTTTTGAAAAATGAGGGCAACATTCAACCGGCTGTATACTACTATTATGCTATATATAATCTTAGTTAATAACAACATCTCTCCTATAACTTTGCCGCAATGATTGGAGTAACGATACTTGGTAATAATTCGGCGATCCCTGCTTTCGACAGGCATCCAACAGCCCAGGTGGTTACTTTGAATGACCAGTTATTTTTAATTGATTGTGGGGAAGGAACGCAAATGCGGTTCTCTCAATACAAGATCAGGAGAAGCCGTATCAACCATATTTTTATTTCGCACCTGCATGGCGATCATTATTTCGGCCTGGCAGGATTGATCACCAGTTTTGGGTTGCTTTCAAGAACAAACAACCTGCATCTGTATGCACCTGCTCCGTTAAAACAGATCCTTGATCTTCAATTGCAGGTAGCAGACACACGACTTCCTTACACTTTACATTTTCACCCTTTACAAAAGGACGGATTGATCGTGGATGAAAATAAATTCACCGTTGAATGTTTTGCAACAAAGCACAGGATCGAATGCTGGGGTTTTATATTTCGGGAAAAGAAAAAACCAAGAAAGATCAATAAAGATGAAGTGGTGAAATACGATATACCCGCAAGCTTTTATGAAAGATTAAAAGATGGCGAAGATTATACCAGCAAAGAAGGCACAATTATAAAAAACGAACAGGTTACCCTGCCGTCTATTCCAGCAAAGAGTTATGCTTTCGCTGCCGATACAGTTTATGATGAAGCATTGGCAGAAAAAGTAAAGAATGTTACTATGCTGTATCATGAAGCCACTTATCTCAAAGACCAGGAAGACAGGGCAGCAGACAGGTATCATTCAACTACTACACAAGCTGCAACTATTGCAAAAAAAGCAGGTGTCCAAAAATTATTGATAGGGCATTTTAGTAGTAAATATGAAGATCTTAAACCATTCCTTGCTGAGGCTAAGGAGATCTTTCCTGAAACACAATTAGCAATTGAAGGGGCTACCTATACGTTTTAATTCTCTACTAACCACCTGTAAAATGCAGGGAACTCTTTTCTCCAGGTAGGTTCATTATGCATACCTAATGGCATTACTACTCTTTCAATCTTATAGTTGTGTTTTTTCTCTACGATATCTGCCATCCTGTTCATATCACTCACCATTGTAGCGCTTTCCTTCCCCCCTGCATAGAAGTAAAATCCGTGTCTTTCTTTTCCCCAATCTGCTTTTTGCAGATCATCATATAGTTGAGGAGTGATCCAAAAAGCAGGAGAAAAAATTCCCGCAGCACCAAATGTTTTTGGATAAGTGATCATCGCATACAAACTGATCAACCCACCCATACTGCTTCCTGCAACAGATGTATTAAACGCATCTTTCTTCGTTCGGTATTTGCTATCGATGTATGGCTTCAATGTATTTACTAAAAATTCTACGTACTGCTTACCTTCTCCTTTACCAAACTTCGCATGATCGTAAGGATTGTATTCCGTCATTCTTTTATCGCCACCATGATCTATCCCCACAATGATCATCTCTTTACCTGTTTGCTTTTGCAAGCTATCTAAAGCTTCATCAACACCCCATTCACCAAAACCTGCAGTCTGCTCATTAAACAAATTCTGTCCGTCATGCATATACAATACCGGGTAGGTTACTTTAGATGTAGCATACCCTTTCGGCAGATATATCCAAACCTTTCTTGTTCTGTTCAACTGCGGAATTAAAAAAGCTGTATCAATGATCTTCACCTGCGGAGATGCGGTGTATGGCTTTGGTTTAACAGGATAATCATCTTTCCACCCTTCAACTGCAAAACTTACAGTAGTATCTGTATTCACCTCTACTACTCTATCTGTAATATCTCGTCCGTCAGAAGTGCATTCCACTTTACTCCAGTCGCCTCTTGTAATCTTGAATGCCATCATGCTTCCTTTAGCTACATCCTTTAAAGTAAGGCTAAGCCGGTTGTTCCCTAAAGGCTTCATTTTATAGTTCTCGTCTTTAGGATTCCAATTATTGAAGTTGCCGGCTACGTATACACCTTCAGCCGCTCGTTTGGCTACATCTTTAGTAGCAGCAGGAACCCCGGTTACCACAATTCGTAAACTGTATTGAGCATTTGCAACACACCCAAGGAGCGTAAGGCAAAACAATAATGTAAGCTTATTCATACTATGAAAATAATAACAAAAAAGCCCCGCCGGAATTTTTCGACGGGGCTTCAATGTATTTTTTATTTCTTTAACTGTTATTCTTCAAATATTGCTTCACTTTCTCATGCAGCGCAGCACTTAAAGGAGTTACAGGTAGTCTTAGATTATTTTCGATCACACCTAACTCCGTTAAAAACGCTTTCACTCCAGCGGGGTTATTTTCTGCAAACAACAGGTCATATCCTTCCAGCATTTTATAATGCAGACTTCTTGCGGCAGCATAATCACCTTTTAAACAAAGCCGCACCATCTCAGAAAAATCTTTAGGAAAACAATTCGCTGCTACACTGATCACACCATCCATCCCGCAAGCCATTTGTGGCAGCACAAGGTTATCATCGCCACTTACTACCAGGAAATCAGAAGGCTTGTCTTTTGATATTTGCATGCATTGCCCAAGATCGCCACTTGCTTCTTTAATACCGGCGATGTTCTTTACTTCATTGGCTAATCGCAGTGTTGTAGATGCATTGATATTTCTTCCCGTTCTTCCTGGCACATTATATAATAATATTGGTTTTGGTGAAGCAGATGCCAATGCTTTATAATGTTCAAATAAACCTTCCTGCGATGGCTTATTATAATAAGGTGATGCACTTAGTACTGCGGTGGCTTTCTCTAAAGGAAACTTTTCAAGGTCTTTGATCAGTTCCTGTGTATTGTTACCACCAATGCCAACCACCACGGGCACTCTGCCATTTACCTGCTGGTATGTATATTCCAGCACCTGCAGCTTCTCTTCTTTAGAAAGCGTAGGCGTTTCGCCTGTCGTTCCCAAACTCACCACATATTCAACACCACCTTTAATAATAAATTTGATCAACTTATCCAATGCATCATAATCAACCTCCATATTCTTTTTAAATGGAGTGACCATTGCTACACCGGTTCCTTTCAATGTATCTCTTAAAGACATGTTTTATTTTTTATGTAACCAACTTCAGTATTTCATGGCATCGCCTCTTGTGTCACTCACTTGTACGTTCAGTACTTTATGAGCAGGAAGACATCTGTGAATTATATTCTTCAGTACAAGTCCCGAACATTCGGGAGCGACGAAACAGATGCCATATTATTGAGCTGCAGCCTGGGCCATGGCATTCTCTTCCCAAAATCCCATCTTACCAAATTTCTCAATACGGTTATTGATCCTTTGCTCGGCTGGAATATTCACTAACGCATCCAGGCTCTTTGTGACATAACTTCTTAGAATACCGGCAGCGCCGTCATAATCCCAATGTGCACCACCATCAGGCTCAGGAACGATCTCATCAACCAATCCAAAACCTTTCATATCAGTAGCAGTTAATTTAAGTTGTTCTGCAGCGATCTCTTTTTTATCCCAGCTACGCCATAAGATAGAACTGCAACTTTCAGGAGAGATCACAGTGTACCATGTGTTCTCCATCATCAGCACTTTATCTCCCACACCAATACCTAAGGCTCCACCGCTTGCACCTTCACCGATGATGCAACAGATCACCGGGACTTTCAAACGGATCATTTCGTAAATATTACGGGCAATTGCTTCACCTTGTCCTCTTTCCTCGGCTTCAAGCCCCGGGTATGCACCTGGTGTATCAATAAGTGTAACAATTGGTTTATTGAATTTTTCAGCAAGACGCATTAACCGGAGCGCTTTCCTGTAACCTTCCGGATTAGCCATTCCAAAATTTCGTTGCTGTCTTGTTTTAGTATTGATTCCCTTTTGCTGACCTATCAACATAACAGTTCTTCCGTCAAGATCAGCAAAGCCACCTACCATTGCTTTATCATCTTTCACATTTCTATCGCCGTGTAACTCAAGAAAGTTAGTGGTCATCTTTTGTATATACTTCAATGTATACGGACGATCCGGATGACGACTCAATTGCACCCGCTGCCACGGAGTAAGTTTGGCAGTGATATCTTTCCTTCTTTCAATGATAGAATATTCCAGCTGCTGAATGGTCTGAGTATAGTCGACCTTCGGATTCTTTTCAGCCAGTTTTTTATTTTGCTCTATCTGTTCGTACAGATCTTTGATAGGCTGTTCAAAATCCAAAAACTGTCTGTTCGGGTATTGCGGCATGTGTAATGTTTGATCTTACGGCGTAAAATTAGTGTTTGCGTTTTTTTAAAGAAAAGATTTGTTTGAGCGAATGCAATCCCCTTATATTTGCACTCCTGAAAAAATGAAGCTTGCTTCTTTTTTATTGGAAGGATCGGTAGTTCAGTTGGTTAGAATGCCGCCCTGTCACGGCGGAGGTCGCGGGTTCGAGTCCCGTCCGGTCCGCAAAAAGCCTCTCCATCGAGAGGCTTTTTTGTTGAAACTGTTGATTAGAAACAGTATTCAAATTACAATTGGATCAATATAGCTTACACAAATGCTACGGGTGCATCATGAATTCCTGATAAATATCTCTTGTTTGGGTTTATCTGTGAAAAAGCATCCAGCAGTGATACCACCATAGCAGGCGTCATCAGGTTATACCGCGCATAAGAGGCGTCCGGGCCCACCTTTATCGAATAAGCCTGGTCCATCTTATAAATTAACCTGAACATATCTTCATCGGTTTTATCATCCCCGGCTGCAAATATGAAATTGTAATGATCGTTCAATAATTCGTTCTTTACGACCGATCCTTTATCTGCACCCTCCGCTTTTACTTCAACAATTTTATTTCCTATAACCACGTGAATACCTAAATGATTTATAAACTCATTAAGTTCCGCAAGTAACTCCAATGATCGTATGGCTGATTGTTGTGCATTACAATTCCTGAAATGCCATACCATGCAATATTCTTTTTCTTCAATAAAACTATTCGAACATCTCTTTACATATTCTTCCATTATCCGCCTCACCTCCGGCTTCCAGT
Organism: Bacteroidota bacterium; assembly: GCA_023429825.1. Lineage (GTDB taxonomy): Bacteria > Bacteroidota > Bacteroidia > Chitinophagales > Chitinophagaceae > JAEZDC01. Next base: position 22,593 of record JAEZDC010000125.1, read on the forward strand.
CTACACGGGTGTTAACTAGCGTTTGCCATTGGCAGTTTATGTGCTTGATCTTTGCTCCATGCTCAGCTACCAGGCCAATGGGTATTTGTTGAAACCATTGATCCAGCAGGTCACTGTTTCTTCCGCTGATCAGGTATACCTTGTTTCTTTCATCCTTCGTAAGCTTGGCCAATACCTGCATAAGGTACTCCCCGGGTCTTGCAAGTGACGGCTGATTCGAATAAGTGACCAGGGTTCCATCATAATCAAGTAAGAACAATCTCCTGGGAGCGTCCTGGTATTTTGCCAGTATGTATCTCTTTTCCTGTTCATCAATGAACTTTATCTGGAACTCTGATTGCCTTGCCTTCACCGCAGCTAACTGTTTTATAAAATCACTTGCCCAAACGGAAATATTATAATAGGATATCCTTTGTTGCATTGCTTCCATGCGTTCCTGCTGTTCTGGTTCATGCATTTCAAGGCCCTCCTTTATTTTCTCAGCGATCTCTTCCACATCATTCGGATTAAGATGCAATGCTGTAGTTAACTCTCTTGCAGCTCCCGCCATTTCACTTAGCAATAACACTCCTTTCTTATCTTTTCTGCTTGCAACAAATTCTTTAGCAACGAGGTTCATTCCATCTCTTAAAGGCGTAATGAGTGCAATATCGCAGCCGGTGTATAATGCAAGCATTTGTTCAAAAGACAATGAAGTATATTGATAGATAACAGGCTGCCAATGCAAGGTCCCTATTTTACTGTTGATGTTACTGATCATTTCATCTATCAACCTTTTTCTTTCTGAATACTTAGTTATGAATTCTCTTGATGGAACGATCACTAACACAAATACTAGCTTCTCTTTATATTGAGGGTTCTTTTCCAGGAAACATCTATACCCCTCCAGCCTATGGCTGACTCCTTTTGTGTAATCTAACCTGTCAACTGAAAATATGATCTTCTTTCCGGGGAACTTTTCCTTAAGATCTCTTCGTAATGCTGCCACCTGGTTGTTATCGTAAGCCTGGTTGAACTTTTCATAATCGATGCTGATCGGGAATACGTCTGCTTTGATCAGCCTGTTGTCATATTTGACCGTGTGCATATCATTCTCATAACCCAACACCATTTGTACACATTTTATAAAATGAGCAGTGTAATCTATCGTATGAAAACCGATTAGATCGGCCCCGAGCATTCCTTTGAGAATGTCGTGCTGCCACTGCCTGGGTATCAGCCTGAATATTTCATAAGAAGGGAAAGGTATGTGAAGGAAAAAACCGATGGTTATTTCAGGGAACGACTGCCTGATCATAGCTGCCAGCGGCAACAAATGATAATCCTGTATCCATACTGTATCCTGTGGGTGCAAATGCCGTTGCAAGCTTTCTGCAAAAAGTTTGTTTACCTGCTGGTAGCTTTTATAGGATTGATTATTGTACTCCGCTAAAGAGGGAAAGTAATGATACAAGGGCCACAATGTGGAATTGGAAAAGCCATTGTAATATTCGTTGTACAAATTATTGTTTACATAAACGGGGATATACTCGTGATTAGCTGGGGGCAACAGTTGAGATACCTGCTGCCATTCGGCTGCATCACAACACGGTACTCCTGCCCAATAAACATTCGTAAATGTTTTTGCAGCGGGCTGTTGTAAAAAGCTGTTGATAGCGGAAACCAACCCTCCTGAACTACTTTGAACATGTAACTTTCCATTGTCTTTCTCTACATTAACCGGTAACCGGTTTGAAACGATAAATAATCTTTTATTCATGCTGCACGGGTTTAATCAGTGCAACTTACCAAGAGCAATGTAGGATAGCATTAGAGAAGGATTAGAATCAGATTAGATTGCTGGCTTACATCATTATAAGCGCTTCTAATAACATTCTAATCCGTGCTTAATAAGCCACTAATTAGTATGGAGCATCTTGCATTCATGAAAAGGTTTGAAACGATATTGGTTCCTGTGGATTTTAGCATCAATACTGAGGTGGCGATAAAAAAAGCCTGTGAGCTGGCGATACCTGAAGGAACACAAATCCATTTGCTTCATGTAGTGGAGAAGAATTCATTTAACCAATTGCCTGTTGACGCATATGGTACAACTGTTCCTGCATCAACAAATAAGGTGGAAGCCGAGATCAAGTTAGTTAAACTAAAAACGCGTATTGAAGATACATTGTACCGGAAAGCAGTTGAGGTACATACGGTAGTTAGCACTAGAGTAGAAGAATCCATCATTACCATGGCTAAAGCTTTATTACCGGATGTAATTGTCATTGCTAAAAATAATCATCATTCACTGCTCCCCTTTCTCAATACAGTGATCTCTGCAAATATTGCAGAAGAAACGAATTGCCCGGTGCTTACAGTTAAACCAGGGTGCGCTGATAAAAAGATCAAAACGGTAGTGATGCCTGTGAGTGATTTTTTTCCAAAAAGAAAGATAGAATTACTCTCTTCACTCAGTTATATTACAGATCTGAATGTTCACTTACTCACGATACTGGACAATAACCAACAACCAGACAATTTTGCTGTCTCTGCTCTGCTGGACGCTATGAGAAGTATTCGGAATAAACTACAATGTAGTGTACAACATTGCATTATTCATGCGAGTAATAAAGCAATGGCTACACTTCACTATGCTGAAAAAATCAATGCAGATATGTTACTGGTAAACCCCGAGGCTGAAACTACCATCACCACGTGGATGAGTAAAAAAGATATTACTGATACATTAAAGCCTGCGTCACATTTACAAGTATTAAGTGTGCAGGCTCACACAAAATAATTATTGTATTGGGGTTCATAGAGAGAGGTTGTGTGGTTGTGCCTTTAGAGAAACAAAGCTCCTGCATCAGGGGCTTTGTTTGTTTTGTGCTATACCGATTGCGCAGCATACGCTATTGACCGGCTGATCGATGCATCTTATTAAAAGGAAATTAGAATGACCATCATTGCTGATCCTGGCAGGTTTTATTGCTACGATGGTGAGGTATTTGGAGCATTTAAGAAAAGTGTGGCATGACAACGAGGATAACATTAACAATGGTGCTTTTGTTTACAATGCAGCAGCTTTTTGCTTACGACACCAGTAAGCCTGTAATTGATACATTGGCTTTAGAGAAGCCGGAAGCTTTGCCGAAGATTGAGCCTAAGAAGAAATTAAAACCATACCTTGTTACTGCAGATGGTTATAGCTTACAGGTACTTAAAACCAGGGATAGAAAAAAAGCTTTTAACACGAAAGGAGCGTTATTGCAGCAGCTACCCGGCACCAAGGTATACCTCACCTATAAAGCTCCCTATTTCAGATTAAGAGTAGGAAGATTTTTTAGCAGGCAGGAGGCAATCAGGTTTCAGAAAAAATTTTTACGGAACCGATCAAAAGTTTATACCGTAAAAGAAAAGATCGTCTACATGTGGTATCCTCCGGGCGAATAGGTTTCTCAGCAACGGAAAAGCATATACAGTTCCTTCATGCCTTTTGTTCTTCCGGAATTAAATAATGGAATATCAATTGATACTAAGAATATGCATGTAATGTTTCCCGTATGCAGAAGCTTATTCAGAAAATAAGAAGGCTTTATAATTTATCCATTCACAGTATTGGATTTTATCCTGCAGCTATTGCTATTGGTATATTGGCTGTCTTGATTTTCACTGTAAGTATTGAAGATTCCACTGCTATAAATGACCTGAAAACTCGTTGGCCATGGTTATCTCTTAAAAACAATGATGTTGCCCGGACTATTATTTCAACTATTGCTTCCGGTATACTTGCATTGACAGCTTTCAGCTTCTCAATGGTAATGTTGGTGATCAGCCAGGCTGCTTCGCAAATGTCAAACAGGTTACTCGATAATTTTATTGGAGATCGCTTTCAGCAAATAACGCTTGGGTTTTATATAGGCACTATTCTCTCTGCATTTTTTTTGTTAAGTGTTGTTGGAGACAGCCAGATGAAAATTCTGCCTTCCCTTAGCGTTTTTGTACTGGTAGGTATAACGATCACTGACATTTTTCTTTTTATCTACTTTCTTCATTATATCACGCAGTCGGTAAAGTATGAGCAACTGATAAAAAAAATCCATCAGCAAACAAACACTTCATTGCAGCATGAAAGATCTGCAGATAAAAGACCTGCCACAGGTTTAAAAATTGACGACAATAATAAAGTTGAACTATATGCTCCGTACTCGGGGTACTTCCAGGGTTTCAACAAAAAGCAGTTACTTAAAACACTTGTGGCTAATGGTCTCAGGATCCAGTTTTTGAATTATAAATGTTCCTATATTTTAAAAGGAGTTCTTTTTGCTTTGGTAAATGCTCAGCCCGATGACAAGCTACTGTCATCATTACTTGAGAACATAGATTTCTACACCGGCCAGGAAATAGACAAAAACGCTTACTATGGCTTTGCACATCTTACTGAAGTTGCTGTCAAGGCCCTGAGCCCCGGCATTAATGACCCCGGTACAGCGGTATTAAGCATTAATGCATTGAGTGACCTGTTAGCACAACAAATTCAAAACCCCGCAGTCTCGGAATTTCATGATGAAGCAGGAGAACCAAGAATTATATTACCAGAAAGAGACTTTGAAGAATTATTCACCTTAACGGTGTGTTGCATATGGGACTATGGCAAAAAAGACAGGCTGGTTAAAAACGCCTTACACAGAATGATCAAGCACTTACGCTATGCTGACAAACAAAAAGCACACGACCAGTTATTCACATTATTTGAGAAGAATCTGAATGTTACCTCCGAATTAACATTCTGATACAGTTAAACCGTGTTACGATGAATACACTATCTGGTGAAAGAAAAAAATTGTTACATGCCTTAGAAAGATTTCTTGAAGTACCTATGATCTTTCTTGGCTTCGTCTGGTTAACACTTTTAATCATTGAGATCACCTGGGGGCTAACCACCACTCTTGAGTACCTGAGTCTTGGTATTTGGATCATCTTCATTATAGATTTTATCTTGAAGCTTGTTCTGGCACCAGCTAAGCTTTCGTATCTGAAGAAAAACTGGCTTACGGCTATTTCATTGGTCATTCCCGCACTCCGGATCGTAAGATTTCTCAGAGTACTCAGGCTGCTAAGAGGCGTAAGATTGATAAGGGTTGTTTCTTCACTGAACAGAACGATGAGAAGCCTTAGCAGAACGATGCGGCGCAGGGGGTTCGGCTACGTGGTACTGCTATCAATTGTAGTGATCTTCGGAGGTGCTGCAGGTATGTTATCTCTCGAAAAAGGGCATCCTGGCTTTGAGAATTATGGCATGGCTTTATGGTGGACGAGCATGAGAGTGATTACAGCAGGAAGTGATTTCTTTCCCATTACGCCTGAAGGCAGAGGCCTTGCTTTCATTCTGGCTGTCTATGGATATGCAGTGTTCGGTTATGTTACCGCAGCGCTTGCTACGTTCTTTATAGGCAGGGATGCAGAAGAAAAACATGCACCTATTGCAGGAACACAGGAAATAGATGAGTTAAAAAAAGAAGTAATGAAACTGTCTCGCTTATTGACGCAAGATAAAAAGTGTTGAAACCGCCGCATCCGCTCATCACAGGATATTGCTGCCTGCTTTCATTATACCTATCTTTAAAAAAATTGATTTATGAAAAAAGCATTGCTAATTCTGACTGCTGCATTTTACAGTATCACATTATTTGCCCAACAGGATAAATCCAAACGAGCTAGTCCGCCTGCACAGGCTACTGCTACACTCAAAAATGGAGCTACAGTTACCATTGATTATAATCAGCCATCGGTAAAAGGACGAACTATAGGAAAAGAGATAGCACCATACGGGCAAGTTTGGAGACTAGGTGCTAATGAACCAACTACTATAACTGTAACAAAAGATATAACGATCAACGGCAAAGCGTTGCCTTCCGGTAAGTATAGCATGTTCGCCATTCCCAATGCTGATGAATGGACACTCATCATCAATTCTGAAATTCCACGATGGGGCGTTAACAGGGACGGCAGCACAACGCAGAATCCTGAAAAAGATGTGTTGCGACTGAATGTAAAGCCAGTAAAAGCACCTGCATTTACAGAGCTAATGACCTTTAACGTAGACGATAAAGGAAAACTAAGTTTTATGTGGGGTGATACAGCGCTCGATCTTTGGGTAAAGTAATCACCAATAGAATAAAAATCTTCAGGGAGTAAAGCATGGCTTTACTCCTTTTATTTTTTAAAAAGTTGATGGCATAATTTTTACCGCAGCAACGGAAAAACCATCATGAAAAAAATTTTGTTTTTACTCACAGCCACATGTTCAATAATGGCCTGTAATAATGGTGAAGAAGAAAAAGACAGTATTGAAATGGCTAAAGAAGTGAATGAAAGCCTTGACACTTTAAAATCCAACTCACCTGATAGCGTCGCTGCAGATCATAATTTCCTTGTAGAGGTGGCAAGTGCCGGTATGATGGAAATAGGACTCGGAAAATTCGCAGCAAAAAACGCCGGATCTGCCGCTGTAAAGCAATTCGGTGAGCTGATGGTAAAGGATCATACACTTTCTGATTCATTACTGAATGATATAGCACGGGTAAAAAATATTGCTATACCAAACGTACCAGGTGATAAACACCAAAAGCATATTGATGAACTTATCAAGAAAAAAGGAGCTGATTTCGACAAAGACTACATGTCAATGATGGTAGATGATCATGAAGAAACTATAAAAAAATTTGAAGATGCCGAGAAGAACGCCATAGATGAAGACATCAAAGCTTTCGCAACGAAAACGTTACCGCTCTTACGCAAGCATCTTGAAACGGCGAAAAAGATAAAAGACGGTTTGAAATAGTTTGTACAGGAAAAAATAATAGCTACTTCGGTAGCTTTTTTATAAATTATAAAAATGAGCTTAATACATTAAAAGCACCTTAGGATTGTGTTATAGAAATTTCAATTAGGTGTTCGTATAGCAATTATCCTGTATGCGTGTGATACATTTGCATCGGGTTTCAAGGGGACTTAATTACTAACGAGATTTAATATACATCCTATGAAAAAATTCAGCTTTGCAATTTTCTTTGTTCTTATTGCAGCGGCATTGATACCGGTACTTTCAAAAGCACGACTTACCAATAGTGTTGCTGGTGTAAAAGCAGCAGTTATCAATGATTCTGCAGCAGCAATAAGTACTACTCCTGTGGCAGCTAATGCGTTAACTTCTTTGTATGATTCCTTAAAACTTGATACAAAAGGACTAAACCGGCACACTTTTGAAACGGCCGTGAAAGGATTCAAAAAGTTGAAAGCGGCTGGTAAAGTGGTTAATAATAAACTTAGCATCGTAGACTTTAGCCAGCCAAGTACGAAAAAACGACTCTACATCATTGATCTGGATAAAAAGCAGTTGGTATTTAATACGCTGGTAGCACATGGCAGAAATACCGGTGCTTTAATGGCTGAAAAATTCTCAAATACGAATTCGTCTAATCAAAGCAGCCTTGGCTTTTACGTTACTGCGGAAAAATACATCGGTAAACATGGTTTGAGTATGCGAATGGACGGCATGGAATCTGGCCTTAACAGCAACGCAAGAGAAAGAGCGATAGTGGTGCATGGTGCAGATTATGTAAGCGAAAACTTTGCAAAGAGTATGGGCTTCATAGGAAGAAGCTGGGGATGCCCCGCTGTAAATCCAAAAGAGAATACGCCGATTGTAAATACAATTGCTAATGGATCTGTATTGTTCATTTATAATCCTAAATACGAGCAACTCACAAAATTTTTATAGTTGAATTGAATGGTTATTGGTAGAGCCTGGTTTTTGAGCCGGGCTTTTTTGTTGCCCTGAAATCTATCTGTACAAGAGTGCGACGCAAGAGAAGATGCCATGTAAAACGATAGTTTGTCCCCACATAATTCAGCTCTTATTTTTCTGCTTCGTCATTCGCAGGCTGAATAGTTATCTTTACCGCCAAACTTAGTAGTATGCTAAAAGTGGGCGTTTTTGGAGTTGGTCACCTGGGGAAATATCACCTGAATAACTGGAAGGAGATCGAAGGCGTAAAGCTGGTTGGCTTTTATGATCCGGGTGATGCAAACGCAAAAGAAGTTGCGAATTCATATGGTCTAAAACGATATACGGATGCAGAAAAGTTAATAGAGGCTTGTGATGCTATCGATGTAGTGGCACCCACTGATCATCACTTTTTACTTTGTGAGAAAGCAGTGAGAAAGGGAAAACATGTATTTGTAGAAAAACCATTAGCAAATACTATTGAAGAAGGAAGAAAATTAGTGGAGATGGTTAGAGAAGCCAATGTAAAATTGCAGGTAGGACATGTAGAGCGATTCAATCCTGCTTACCTGGCGATCACCAGTGAGGAGTTGAACCCCATGTTCATTGAAGTACACAGGTTAGCGCAATTCAATCCAAGAGGCACGGAAGTGAGTGTGATACTGGACCTGATGATCCATGACATCGATATCATCTTAAGCATGGTAAAGAGTGATGTGAAGAACATATCGGCAAGCGGAGTTGCTGTATTAACTGATACACCTGATATTGCTAACGTAAGAATTGAATTTAATAATGGCTGTGTAGCCAACCTCACCAGCAGCCGCATTAGTATGAAAAAAATGCGTAAGATGAGGATGTTTCAAAAAGATGCGTATTTGAGTATTGATTTTTTAGAAAAGAAGACCGAGATCATTCGCTTAAAAGGATCGGCTGATGAAAAATCGTTTTCATTTGACCTGGATACCCCAAATGGTAAAAAGACAATTGCCGTTGCAAGCCCTGTTATAAAAGATGCCAATGCTATAAAAGCGGAGTTACAGGCTTTTGTTGATTGTATTAAAAATGATACTACACCTGTAGTGAGCGAGCTCGATGGATTTTTAGCAATGGAAGTGGCACACCAGATCCTGGAAAAGATCGGAACACCGAACGCTGCAGCTTAAACCCCTTCATGAAAACCAGCAAGTACTTGCATATCGCCTGGTACGTAGTAAGTGATTACTTATGTTCAGCTATTGCGTGGCTTGCATTCTCCTATTATCGCGGTTTCCTGTTGAAAGAAGACATTGCTTTAACACAACCATTCTTCATATATACCACTTTGTTTATTCCGGCGGCATGGATCATGTTGTACTTGCTTACCGGGAGTTATTCTGATACTATATATAAAAAATCCAGGTTGAATGAACTCACCTACACTTTTATTATATCAATAGTAGGCACACTTTTCATCTTTTTCTTCCTTTTACTCAATGATAAAAAAAGCAGCTATAATTATTATTATAGCGTGTGCTTCATGCTGTTTGCATTGCAATCCTTCTTCACATTCCTGGGCAGAAGCATTCTATTGAATATTGCGAAAAAGCATTTGCGAAGAGGAGACGTTTACTTTAAAACATTATTTGTTGGCAACAATGCTAATGCAGTGAAGATCTATAAAGAGATCAATAAGAATTTTACTTACCTCGGTTACCAGCCGATAGGCTTCGTTACAACGGAGACTATTACAAGAAACGGTTTAAGTAAGTACCTCCCAAGATTAGGAAGTACAGAACAGATCGAAAACATCATTGATCAAAACAAAGTAAGTAATGTGATTATCTCCTTAGATAAGAAAGACGAGCATACGATTGAGACGATCGTAAACAGGTTGGTTGAAAAAGATGTAGACATCAAGCTCATCCCAAATACGCTCGACATCCTTTCAGGATCAGTTAAAACAACTAACGTATTTGGCGCCACACTTATTGATATACACACCAACTTACTTCCACTCTGGCAACAAAATCTAAAACGTTTGTTGGATGTAATGGTGGCCCTCGCTGGCTTAATTTTTCTTTCCCCTCTGCTGCTCTTTGTTGCTATCCGTACCGCTGTTTCTTCAAAAGGAAGCATATTTTATTCGCAGGAAAGAGTGGGTTATAAAGGCAAGCCATTTACCATTTATAAGTTCAGAAGCATGTCCAAGGATGCGGAGAAATCCGGACCTGCTTTATCAAGCGACAATGATCCCCGGATCACCCAGTGGGGTAAGGTGATGCGTAAATGGAGACTGGACGAGCTACCGCAATTGTGGAATATCCTTATAGGCAACATGAGCCTTGTAGGGCCAAGGCCAGAAAGAAAATTTTATATCGACCAGATATTGAAACAAACACCTTATTACCGCTATCTGCTCAGAGTGAAGCCTGGTTTAACTTCATGGGGAATGGTACAATTTGGCTATGCATCAACTGTAGATGAAATGATAGAAAGAATGCAATACGACCTCGTGTACATTGAAAACGCTTCTATCCTGCTTGACTTTAAAATAATGCTGCACACATTACGTATCATTCTCTCCGGAAAGGGAAAATAATTCCCGTAGGCATTTTTCTATTTCCTCATTTTATATTGGCGACCCGGCTGGCTCAAAAGTTGAAGATGGTTATTCATTATTAACCAAAAAAATAATGGTATGAACGGTCCAAAACTTCCAGGCGAAAACGACGATCTGCTCGACGACGAAATAAATGATGCTGAAGATGATGATCTGGATATTGAAGAAGCAGAAGTTGATGAAGCAGACATTGAAGAGATAGAACCTGATGACGCAGAC
>JAEZDC010000103.1 GCA_023429825.1 Bacteroidota bacterium
CTACAAGACCATCCATTACCATAGATACTTCTCGTAGAGCCTCTGATACAACGCGACGTGGTAAAGACACAACGATCACTACGGAGTTTACTATCGATACTCTAAAGATTTCAAAAGATTCTCTTGACGCCCCTGTAAGTTATTCAGCAGCAGACTCGGGCGTACTCATCATTCCTACAAAAGAATTTTTATTATACGGCAAAGCACACACTGCTTATAAGGACATTACATTGGATGCAGGTAATATCAACTTCTCTCAAACCTCTCAAACGGTAATGGCTTATGGTGCAAGAGATACGGGAAATAATCCGCTTGATAAACCCACATTGGTGCAAGGAGAAAGTAAAACGATCAGCGATACAATATGGTATAACTTAAAAACCGGTAAAGGTCTTTCGAAAAATACATATTACAATGAGGGAGAAATATACGTTAATACCAATACGATGAAACGTTTGGTGGAAGATGGACAGGAAGTTGTATATGCATACCGCACCACCTTTACCACCTGTAATCTTGATACACCTCACTTTGCTTTTCGTACAAAGAAGATGAAGATGGTGACCAACAAACTTGCTGTGTCTGGCCCTGCTCATCCTGAATTTGAAGGAGTACCTATCCCGGTGTATCTGCCTTTTGGTATTTATCCGTTGAATCGTGGAAGACATTCTGGTTTCCTGGCACCCTCATTTGCAGCCAATGAAGATTTTGGATTGGGATTGGAGAACGGTGGTTACTATAAAGTATTCAATGATAATCTCGACGTAACCATCAGAGGTAATATTTATAGTTATGGTGGATGGAACGTAAATGTGAACCCTCGTTACTTAAAGCGCTATCGTTATAATGGCAGTTTTAGTTTTTCATACCAGCATACAAAATTGCTGAATAGGTTTGCTACAGCAAAAGAGGAATTTACGATTGCCAATACCTTTAGTTTAGCCTGGAGCCACACAAGGGATCCTAAAGCAAAACCGGGAACTACTTTCTCTGCAAATGTTAGTGCAGGAAGCCCTACTTACAATCGTTATATACCGAATAATCCATATCAAAATTTTATTAATCAGCTCACCTCTTCCATTACATGGACAAAGACTACTGATAAAACCAATTTATCTATCGGTGCCAACCACACGCAGAATAATGAAACAAGATTGATCAATCTTAATATCCCCACTGTGAATTTTAGTGTGCTTACACTTTACCCTTTTCAACAGAAAGAAAGAGTGGGATCTGAAAAATGGTATGAAAAGTTAGGCATCTCATATAACGGAACAGTTCAAACCCAATCATCGTTCTATGATTCAGCCTTCAGTCTTCATCGCCTGCTTGATACTACCCAGTGGGGCATTCAGCATAATATCCCAATTACATTATCGCTTCCTTCTTTAGGACCCATTACACTCTCACCAAGCATTTCATATGAAGAAAGATGGGTTGGCCAAAAAGTTTTGATGAAATGGAATAATACCACAAAACGGATTGATACCACAATGCAAAGGGGGTTCTATACACCCAGACAATTCCAGGTGGGAATTTCTGCTAGCACAAGAATATTTGGTACATATAATTTCCCGCAATCAAATGGTGTAAAGGCTATACGACATGAAATCCGTCCAACCTTTGGCTTAAACTATAAGCCTGATCTGGCCAAGCAATATTTTTATGATTTGCAGGTGGATACCTCAGGTAAAAGATTTATTCGTCAATCCGAGTTTGCGGGTAGTTTATTTGGTGGATATGGCGAAGGTAGATTTGGAGGTATCACGTATGGCATCGATAATTTATTGGAGATGAAGGTGCGAGATAAAAAAGCAGATTCTTCAAATGTTACAAAGAAGATTCGATTAATTGATGGTTTCGGGTTTAACGGAAGTTATAACCTGGTTACAGATAGCTTCCAATGGTCACCGGTAAATCTTTATTTACGAAGCGTATTGTTTGAAAAGATCAACATTACAGCAAGTGCCAATATGGATCTTTACGATGTGGATAGTCTTGGTTTTAGAACGAAACAATTAATGGCTACAGCCGGAAGATTCAGGCCGGGAAGAGTCACCGATGGTAGTATAGCTATTTCAACAAGCTTACAAAGTAAGAATGGTAAGAAAGCGTCTGACCAGAATGCTCCTGCTGATGAATTTGTAACACCCGATCAGCAAATGCAAATGCTGGATTATATCCGCAATAACCCTGCAGAATTTGTTGACTTTAATATTCCATGGTCTGTAAACTTTTCGTATTCGCTCAGCTTTTATAATGTGTACGATCCCGAACGATATAGGTTCAGAACGATCACCAACTCAACCGTTACGGTTAACGGCGACTTCAGCCTGACCCCTAAATGGAAAGTGGGAGGTAATACCTTCTTCGATTTCAAAACAGGAAACCTTGAGCAGCTCTCTTTATTTATTTCAAGAGATATGCATTGCTGGCAAATGGCAATTAATCTCATCCCGATAGGCCGGTGGAAATCATTCAGCATCACATTGAATCCTAAAAGCGGTTTATTAAGAGACCTGAAAGTTAACCGGTCAAGACAATTCTTCAGTCAGTAAAGGACAGAACGTTGAAGTGTGCGACGCAACGAAGTAAAATAGCAATTCTACCGCTGGTCTCATAAATCATCCTTTCATCATTCGCTAAAAAAAGGATGTAACCTTTTACGAAGTTTATCGTTCAATAGCAAACTCAAACATTATGAAGAAGATTTTATTTGCAGGTTTACTTCTGGCCTCATTGCCTGTTCTTGCAGGAGGATGGGAAGTTGTCAAAGGAAATGGCAACCTGAAGAAAGAAACGAGAAGTGCAACAGGTTATACTGCCGTGCATTCAGCAGGTGCTTTTGATGTAGATATCAGTTATGGAAGTTCTAATAGCATTACTATAGAGGCAGATGAGAACTTGCTGCCTTACATTGAAACTGAAGTAAATGGCAATAAGCTAATCATAAAAAACAAAAAAGGTTATAGCCTTAATAGTAAAAATAAAATGAAAGTGAGTGTGTCACTTACTAAGATGACAGCAGTACAGTTGAGTGGAAGTGGGAATATAAAAGGTAGTGGTGCTTTCAGTAATGATGGAGAAACTGAAATTGGTATTGCAGGCAGTGGCGATATTGATCTGAGCTTTGGCGATATCAAATCCCTGGAAGTAAAAGTTAGCGGAAGCGGAAACATGCATTTAAAAGGTAAAAGCACAGAGAAGATCAATGTAGGTGTAAGTGGTAGCGGAAATGTAGAAGCTTATGAAGTGAGTGCGAATGAAGTAACCGCAAGGATCAGTGGCAGTGGTAATGTAAATGTAACCGCTAGTAAATCCATTGATGCTTCAATTAGTGGAAGCGGAAACGTTAGCTACAGAGGCGGAGCAACAGATGTAAAATCCAGGGCTTCGGGAAGTGGTAAGGTAAGAAAAGCGTAGTGTACTTTTGATTTATAGTAAGGTCCCACCTTAGGGTGGGATTTTTTATGTTAGCAGCTTTTGGTCCTTCATCTTCACTTGCGCCGAGTTTTACGTGACATTAGTCTAAAGACTATTATGGCAATCACTACTACTTAAAGACAATCCTTCAACCTTCGTATCAGGTTATCTTCGCAACATGCTCTCGGCAACTGCTAAAATTTACAAGAATGCATACAGTGGCTTAAGTAAAGAAACATGGTTTCTTTCTTTAGTAATGCTCATCAACCGTAGTGGAACGATGGTTGTTCCATTCATGAGTTTGTACGCAACCGAGCACCTGGGATTAAAAGTTTCACAGGCTGGAATTATAATGGCATCCTTTGGGATCGGTTCTATTGCAGGAGCCTTCCTGGGAGGAAAGATCACAGATAAATTTGGGTTTTATCAATTACAGCTTTTTGCCCTGTTTTCCGGTGGAACTATGTTTATCGTAGTCGGGTTGATTGAACAATTTATTCCTCTTTGTATCGCTACCTTCATCTTAAGTATGTGTAACGAAAGCTTCCGGCCTGCCAACAGCACTGCCATTGCTCATTACAGTAATACCGAAAACCGCACACGATCTTATGCATTGAACAGGCTCGCTATCAATTTTGGCTGGGCAGTTGGTGGCGCCTTAGGTGGTTTTTTAGCAGGATGGAATTATAAGTTGCTTTTTTGGGTGGATGGATTGACAAACATAGGAGCTGCCTTCATTATGATGGCTTTGTTACCAAGAGTACGAAAAGAAATCGCTGTTAAAGGATCACAGACAAAGACCAGGACAAACTCTCCTTATCGTGACAAAACTTACATGTTTTTCATCGTCCTTACCGTCTTGTTTGCAATGTGCTTTATGCAGCTTTTCGGAATGCAGGTAGTGTTCTTTAAGCGAGAATGGCATCTGACAGAGCAAATGATCGGAATACTGATGGCGACAAATGGCCTGCTGATCGCATTTATAGAAATGATATTGGTTTTTTATCTTGAAAAAAGAAGAACCTATCTCTATTATATTCAAGTTGGGTTTTTACTGACTGGTTTGGGCTTTGCAATGGTGAATATCTTACCACCTATGTTCATCTCCGCGGTAGCAGCAACTTTCATCATTACAATAGGTGAAATGTTTGCACTGCCTTTTATGAATACGTATTGGATTAACAGAACAACAGTCGACAATAGGGGAAGCTACGCCGGGTTGTATACCATGGCGTGGTCTACTGCACATGTTATAGCGCCAACCTTTGGCTCCCAGGTAGCGGAACATGCCAGCTTTTCACTGCTGTGGTGGATCATCGGGGCAATATGTATCGTCTCATCTTCAGGTGTTTACTACCTCCGCAGCCACGCCGGAAAATAATTTCATACAATAATATTGATATATCAACTATTGTTATATCTTTGTGTAATATTACTTACACATGGAGAAGCTGGATAAGGTAATTTTTTATGTTATTGATAAAACGATAAAGACTTATCGCCAGTTTGGACAAAGGAGGTTGACGGAAGCTGGATTGGATATAACAATCGATCAATGGTTGGTGATGAATTCATTTGTGGCAAACCCGGATATCAGTCAGAATGAGATTGCCGAGAAAGTATTTAAGGATTCAGCATCCGTCACCAGGATCATCGATCTTTTAGTTACCAAGAAGCTCCTGAAGAGAAATGTACATCCTGCTGATCGGCGAAGAACGCAATTGGTGTTAACACAGAAGGGAGAGGAGCTTTTAGCAGCAGCGCAAAAGGTCGTGAATAAATACAGATCACAGGCTTTGAAAGATATAGAAGATAATCATCTCGATAAACTTAGAAATACTTTACAGAATATCATTGATAATTGTAATAACGCTTAATAATCGTTTATGAAAAAAGTAAGTGTCTTATTTCTTGTATGTATCGCTTTTATTTTAGTGGCGTTCGTTGCAAATTCAACTCATAAAGAAACGATCTGCTGCAAGCAGGTTGAGCAAAAAGAATGCAGGCCTTCCGCACCTGCATCCACCATTAATGATGTAAAAAATGAAATACTGATGAAATTTTAACCAAGCGATCTTATCCAACTAACTACTTCATCTTTCGTTTTACCTAGCTTAGTCTGCAATCTTCCGTAAAGTTCATCTTCTTTACCTTCTTCATATCTCAGATCATCATCAGTAAGATCTCCATGAGCTTGTTTGGCTTTACCTTTAAGCTCATTCCATCTTCCTTTTAATTCTAGTTTGTCCATAATAAGCATTTTAATTGCCTGAGCGACAATTACCATGCCTATGCCACCATCTTATTGCTTCTTATTTTCTAAGTAATAATTCCACATGATATCAAAAACTTCATCTTTTACAGCAGCGGCAGTTTTATCTTTTACTTCCACCGCGGGGAGAAAATGTATACTCAGTTTATGCGGCATTAGGTAAAAAGGTTTGTTTACCGGCAACACTTTACCCGTATTATATAGTACAGCAGGAATGATCTTTTTGCCTGATTCAACTGCTAACCGAAACGCTCCATCATGAAATGCTTTCAACGGTTTATCGGTTCTGTTCCTTGTTCCTTCCGGGTAGATGCTCATATGAATACCTTCCTGCAGAGTGTTTTTCATTTCAATGAAACTTCTGCGCCTGCTTTCCTCGCTTTTCCGGTCTACCAATACTGAACCTCTTTTATAGAACGTACCAAACAAAGGGACCTTAGCAAATGAAGTTTTTGCAATTGTTTTATTTGCGCCAGGTATATAGGGACATGATAGCGGTGGATCCATCAACGAATTGTGATTGCAAACAACAACGTAAGTTTCTCCATCTTTAAAATTCTCTTTTCCATACACTCTTAAAGGACATGCGATCAATCTAAGCCACACATTCATCCATATCCTTGATATAGATATAAAAATAGCTTGACCTTTTCTGCCTTTCATGTGATAGGTAAGTAGTGTAGCTATGAAAGCAGGAATGAAGGTGATTACGAAGGTTATTATCCCCCACAGTGCCCATATTCTTCCAAATATTTCTTTAACGATGTTCATAAGATTTAATTGAGAGACCAGTCAATTGGTTCAATGCCATGTTTCACCAGGTAATCATTGGCTTTACAGAAGTGGCCGCACCCAAAAAAATTATCAGCACTGTAAGGTGAAGGATGCGCAGCCTGCAAGACCAAATGTCGAGAAGAATCGATAAAGATTTGTTTTTGCCTGGCAAAAGCACCCCATAAAAGGAACACTACATTTTTTCTGTTAACAGATATTTTCTGTATCACTGCATCAGTAAATGTATGCCAGCCGATCTTCGCATGGCTATTGGGTTCATTTGCTCTTACCGTAAGTGATGCATTTAACAACAATACACCTTGCTCTGCCCATTTGGTGAGGTTACCCGTGCGAGGAATAGGAACACCAAGATCTTTGTTTAATTCTTTAAAGATGTTTACAAGTGAAGGCGGAGGTTTTACTCCATCAGGTACAGAAAAAGAAAGTCCCATTGCCTGCCCGGGGCCGTGATATGGATCCTGGCCTAATAACACCACTTTTAGATTTTCAAATGATGTTTTATTAAAAGCGTTGAATATTTGTGAACCGGCCGGATAAATTGTCTTTCCCTGTAGCTTTTCTGTTTTCAGGAATTGCACGATTCCTTCAAAATATGGTTTATCAAACTCATCCTGCAGTAATTTTTTCCAACTAGGTTCTATCTTAACATCCATTGATGCGTTGTTAAGCAGCGAAAATAGCTATATAAAAGGAATGGATTTTGTTGAACCACGATGATTTTTAATCAGTGATTTATTTATTACAGTAAGATTAATTTCACCTAATGAACATGATCTGGCATCAGCAGGAAATTCAGGGAGTATTTACAAGTCTTAGTTCATCGGATAAAGGACTTACATCTTCTGCAGTACAACAAAAACTGGAAGAGTTCGGCTACAATGTTCTTCCGGAGAAGAAGAAGAAATCGATATTAATTCTTTTTCTCAGCCAGTTCAAAGACTTTATGATACTTGTACTTATCGTAGCTGCAATTATTTCCGGTGTAGCGGGTGATCTTACTGATGCGATCATTATTGTTGTCATCGTTCTTCTGAATGCCATAGTAGGGTTTATACAGGAATATAGAGCTGAAAAAGCAATGGAAGCTTTGAAAAAAATGGCTACTGCAAAATCAAGAGTGATCAGGGATGGAAAGACAACCGAGATATTGTCTACCGAGCTTGTTCCCGGAGATGTGGTAGTGTTAGAGGCTGGTGCTGTTGTACCTGCTGACCTCAGGCTTTTTGATGTGCATAGCCTGAAAGTTGAAGAAGCCTCTTTAACAGGAGAATCTGTGCCTGTTGATAAGAATAATCATCCATTACCACAGGCTGATATTCCATTGGGTGATAGAGTGAATATGGCTTACAAAAGCACCATCGTTACTAATGGCAGAGGTAAAGGTGTAGTGATTGGTACCGGTAGTAATACAGAGATCGGGAACATCGCCAAACTGTTACAAGAGGAAGAAAACATCACACCATTACAAAAACGCATGAATGATTTTGGGAAGAAGCTTTCCGTGATCATACTCATTATTTGTGCTGTTTTATTTGGTGTTGGCTACTTGCGGGGAGAAGAGCCTTTAAAGATGTTACTGGTTGCTATCTCGCTTGCAGTTGCTGCGATACCCGAAGCTTTACCTGCGTTGATAACTGTTGCATTAGCGAAAGGTGCTAAGAGATTAGTGCAGCAGAACGTATTAATTAGAAAACTGCCTGCAGTGGAAACCCTGGGCTCTGTTACATATATCTGCTCTGATAAAACCGGGACGCTTACGCAAAACAAAATGACGGTTGTTGAAGTAAAAGAAGCAGATAATAGCAACAGGCTTCATGAAGAGTTGACATTTCTTGAAGTGGCAATGGCATTGAATAACGATGTAAAACGTTCTGCAGAAGAAAACTTCGTAGGTGATCCTACTGAAATTGCTCTGGTTGAATATGTATTGAAGAACAGGAATGAAGATGAATATAAAAACCTTCGTAAGCAGTACAAACGAGTTGGAGAACTTCCTTTCGATTCAGACAGGAAGATCATGACAACAGCTCATGAATACGGAGATAAGTTCCTGGTGATCTCAAAAGGAGCAACAGAGTCGATCAGTCCGTTACTTTCAGAAAATAACACATCGTTCGCACAGGAGCAAACACACCTGATGGCTGCAGAAGGGATGAGAGTCCTGGCATTTGGGTATAGGATACTGGATGCACTTCCTGAGCCTTTTGCCAACGAAAATGTAGAGACGCAATTGCTGTATGCAGGATTAGTAGGAATGATAGATCCGCCGAGAGAAGAAGCAAAAGCTGCGATCGACGAATGCAAAACTGCAGGGATAAAACCAGTGATGATAACCGGCGATCATAAAGAAACTGCCGCAGCTATTGCAAGAGAGCTTGGGATACTTTCTAAAGATGATCTGGCGTTAACAGGAACAGAGCTGGGTAAATTATCGGCTGAAGAGTTAGATGAAAGAGTGGAAAATATCCGCGTATATGCAAGGGTTTCACCGGAGCAGAAATTGAATATCGTGAAATCACTTCAACGCAAAGAAAATTTTGTTGCGATGACAGGTGATGGTGTGAATGATGCGCCTTCGCTAAAGACTTCCAACATCGGTATTGCAATGGGCATTACCGGAACTGATGTGAGCAAAGAATCTGCACACATGATATTGCTCGATGACAACTTTGCAACAATAGTAAAAGCTGTAAGAGAGGGAAGGAGGATATTCGATAACATCCGCAAGTTTGTTAAATACATCATGACGTGTAACGGCGCTGAGATTCTCACCATCTTTATCGCTCCTTTGGTAGGGTTACCTATTCCGCTTTTACCTATTCATATTCTCTGGATCAATCTTGTTACAGATGGATTGCCTGGTCTTGCTTTATCAGCAGAGAAGGCAGACAGTAACATTATGCAAAGACCACCACGTAAAACGAATGAAAGTCTATTTGCACAGGGCATAGGGCAGCACATCATATGGGTGGGCATGTTCATGGCAGCGATCACACTTGGTACACAGGCGTGGAGTATTCATTCACAAAACAGTCATTGGCAAACAATGGTGTTTACGGTTCTTTCATTTGCGCAGTTGGCACATGTGATGGGCATAAGAAGTGATTGGGAGTTTATTCATGAAAAAGGTTTCTTCACCAATAAACCTTTGATCTTCGCAGTCTTGCTTACGTGTGTCTTGCAACTTGGCGTCATCTATCTTCCATTTGCTAATGAGGTATTTCATACAGAGCCATTATCTGTAACAGAATTGCTGGCATGCATCGGCATTGCATCTACGGTGTTTATAGCGGTGGAAATTGAAAAATCGGTGAAGAGAAAAAAGCACAGCAAATTACGCTAAAATTGAACGGCAAATTCCCAGTGATAATATACACAATAATCGCCGGAATTTTCATGATGAGAATAATCATGCACGATGACTTCCCATCGTACAGATTGGCTTTACCACCATATTATCTTTACTATGTGTTTTTCAATCACCCGGACCTTTAAAAGGTGTTGAAAAAGCTTCCGAAAAGATCTCTTTGATGAACTGGTGCTACAACAGATTACCCGGGAACGCATATTAAATGCTCCGGTATGAAATGCTTTATTATGAAGCGAATCAGAATCTGCTGCATTCCAGGAGGAAGGATAGAGGTTAAGAAAATGGAGTATGCGGTTGAGGATAAGGAGGTCGTTTAAAGAAGGTGTACCTAAGACTGCTGTTTTGATCTAGGCTTAGCGCTTCCTGAGAAGCGGATTGACAAAGGAGAGATAAAACGGGAGACAAAGTACAGGATGTATCTTCTGAAACGGAAGCCTTTGTGATAAACCGCCATCAATATAGCTGTTTGACTGCAAGCCAGCTAAGACTGGTTACGAAATAAACCCTGCAGAAATGCAGGGTTTATTTATGATCGTAATAGAAGTAAACATCAGGTGTGTTTTTCATTTGCTGTGAAAGGCTTTTTTCCTTTATTTTGCCACCTCTTAAAAAGAGATGAGCTGTTAACAGAGATCATAGAGCATCCCGGCTTAGTCGGGAAGGTCAAAGGTCCGGTAGCTCAGCTGGATAGAGCAACTGCCTTCTAAGCAGTAGGTCTCAGGTTCGAATCCTGACCGGATCACCAGAAGCAAAGTCGAAAGGCTTTGCTTTTTTGTTTTACCAGCTCAATAATGTACTGGTTGTACAAGTGTGCGACGCAACGAAGCTTAATTGTTATCCTACAGCTAAGTACATAAAATTTAATCTTCACTTTGGTAAAGTAATTGATAGTGAATTGAAAACATTCACTATTTCATGGCAAGACATACCTACGATTCAGGACTTATAGGAAATTGCGCCTACATCGCTCATGTTCATAAAAACACCAATATTAGCTGGCTTTGCTGGCCACAATTCGACAGTTCATTTGTTTTTGGTGGCTTGCTGGACGAGGAAAAGGGAGGCGAGTTCTCTGTTTTACCCCAAGGAGATTTTACCACAACCCAGTATTATCGTGAGAATACAAACGTATTATGTACAGAAGTTACCACAACTGAAGGTAGTTACCGTATTACCGATTTTGCACCTCGCTTCTACCAGTTTGATAGAATTTTTAAGCCGCTAATGCTTGTGCGGAAGATCGAACCATTGGAAGGAACCGTAAGAATAAAGGTTAAATGTGAGCCCGTTTGGGAATATGGCCAGGTGAAACTACATCCGCACAGGGGAAGCAACCATATTGAATGGGATGTATTTCCTGAAAAAATGCGATTGACAACAAACGTTGCGCTCAGCTATTTATACGAACAACAGGCTTTTGTTTTAAGCGAAACCAAATACCTGGTGCTCACTTTTGGTAAACCGCTCGAAGCACCATTGGTTACAACTGCAGAACATTTCTTAATGCAAACGATCGATTACTGGAGAACATGGATCAAGCGCTCGACAATTACAAGATTCAAACAGGATTACGTGATCCGTTCGGCGTTAGCATTAAAGATCCATCAGTATGAAGATACGGGAGCGATCATCGCCGCAAGCACTACCAGCTTACCCGAGCATCCTGGCAGCGGTAGAAATTGGGACTACCGTTATTGTTGGTTGCGGGATACATATTACGTGCTCACTACACTTAATCACATTGGTCATTTTGAAGAGTTGGAGTCGTACTTCAATTATATCACAGATATTTCTTTCTCCGAATCGCAGCGGTACCAACCATTGTATAGTATTACCGGTAAGAAAGATCTTGTTGAATATACGGTTGATCTGAAAGGATATAAAGGCAATCAACCCGTGCGTGTGGGTAACCAGGCATCGGAACATATTCAAAATGATATTTATGGACAGGTACTTGTTTCACTACTGCCATTATACAGCGATCATCGTTTGATATTTTCTGAAAGAAAAGATTCTGCACGATGGATTGAATATGTGCTGAAAAAGATAGAATTCACCATCGATGAAAAAGATGCAGGTATATGGGAGTTCAGGCACATGGCCAACAGGCATTGCTATAGTAATCTGTTTCAATGGGCAGGATGTACTGCGGCGGCGAAGATGGCAAGAATGATCAAAGATGAAAAGCTGGAGCAAAGGGCTTTGACACTACAGGCGAAAGCTGCTCAACATATTGAGGACTGTTACGATCCTGAAAGAAAGGTCTATACCACCGGAGTAGGAGTGCCACACCTGGATGCAAGTACGTTGCAGTTGATCATGATGCATTATCTCGATCCTAATTCTCAAAGAGCAAGAGATCATCTCATCGGGCTGGAAAAAGAATTAAAAACGCCAAATGGATTATTTTACCGCTATATACACCAGGATGATTTCGGAAAACCGAAGGCAACATTCCTGATATGTGCATTCTGGTACGTAGAGGCGCTGGCAAGTGTAGGAAGGATCGATGAAGCAATAAAAGAGTTTGAGAATTTGATGAAATACTCAAATCACCTGATGTTGTTCAGTGAAGATATCGATGAAACGGATGGCAGCATGTGGGGCAACTTCCCGCAGGCTTACAGTCATGTGGGTTTGATGAACGCAGCTTATAGGATATCTATGAAACTGGACAAGCCCATTTTTTTATAACTACGTTGCCACATTAAATAGGCGCCGGGTCGGAATATAATTAGCAACCATCATTGGTTGCTTTTTTATTGTATGTCTGCATCTTCTGAAGTTTAACTGCAGGTTGCAAGGCTTTAAAATACTGTGTCTTCAATCAGGTACGCCCCCTTATTGTCGCCATGAACAGTGATGGATATCCCATATATAACCCGCTTTTAAGCCGTAGATATCCCGCCTTTATAATAGGGCGGGACAAGTGCGGGATAAAGTTGTTTTAAGTGTAATTGACAGTGGTAGTAGTATGCGGTTGAGGTCATATCTTCAAACGATGCAGTCCCTCAAACAGTGGTTGCGCGGTGAATTTTGGCAGGGAGTACCCAATCATTAATGGCAGTAAAAAGGGGCAGACATTCAGGTTTGTCCCCATAGCTCTTGTAAGGTGGAAAAGAGAGAGACTGGTACAGCACAGGCGGCATAAGAAAGACTATAGACGGATGATGATTATGAAAAGAAATACAGTGCGGAAGAACTGGAGCTGATTAGGGCGATTGGGCTTTACAAGTGCGCACAATCACATTGCCACCGTAATAGCTATTATACGATAAGATAAATTTACTAAGAAAATGAGATTAGTTCTACATCGAAGATCAAAGTGCTGTTGGGGCCGATATGTGCACCTGTTTGCCTTTCACCAT
>JAEZDC010000012.1 GCA_023429825.1 Bacteroidota bacterium
GTCTCGGCATTTCAATTCGTACTGCGTTTATGCCTTTTACTCCCGTTAAATTCAAGATCGCATCTGCAATGTAGGCTGATGATCCGGCACTGCCCATCCGTTCTCCCAAAAATTCGCCGTTATCTGAAAAGGTAACATACACCGTGTCATTGCCAACCTTCAGAACCTGCATCTGCACTTCGGGATATTTTTGATTCAACCCGTTTACTACATGCTGCACAGTGATACTATCTCCAGGAATTTCGGTAAAAGGCTTCTTGGTTTTTGATTCAGCATCCACTTCGTATACCAGTAAAGAATCGGGAACTACAAGTGTTGCGCTGTCTGGTGAACGGTCACCTTCTTTTTCATTCTTGCAGGAGATGAATATCAGAACCAAACAGAAGATGCAGACTGATTTTTTCATATAACGAAGATAAACAGATTACCTGCGACTTGCGATCAAGAGGTTGAGGTCTGTGTATTTAAGATCGAATCTCTGGCTGATATAAAAACTGGTGAGTGCGCCTTTATATAAATAAATACCATGACGAAGATTGAAATCATGCCAAACCATTTCTTCAAATCCACCTGCAGAGCTGGCATCAAGCAATAAAGGCATCAATACGTTACTGATTGCATGACTTGCCGTTCTTGCAAACCCACTCGGAATATTAGGAACGCAATAATGGATCACGCCATGACGAATATAAGTGGGGCGTTCGTAGCTGGTCATCTCACTGGTTTCAAAACAACCACCTCTGTCAATACTAACATCGATGATCACGCTACCGCTTCTCATTCCTGCCACCATATCTTCTGTAACAACGATCGGCGCTCTTCCACTTTCACCACTTAAAGCACCTACCGCAACCTCACATGTTTTAAGTTGCTTGGCAAGAATGCGCGGCTCTAACACACTCGTCCATACTCTAACGCCAAGATTATTTTGCAAACGCTTTAATCTATAAACGTTATTATCGAACACTTTTACCGAAGCACCCATCGCCAAAGCGGTTCTAGTGGCAAATTCTCCTACAACACCTGCTCCAATAATTACAACTTTTGTTGGTGGAATACCGCTGATGCCCCCCAGCAAAACACCCTTTCCGTTATTGAAACTGCCGAGGTATTGCCCTGCGATCAGCATCACCGCACTACCTGCGATCTCACTCATACTTCTTACGATAGGATATGTACCACTATCATCTTTCAGGCTTTCAAAACAGAGTGCAGTGATCCGCTTTTCGATCATCTTCTCTATATGCTCTTTCTTAACTGCAGTGAACTGCAAAGGAGAGATAAGCGTTTGATTGAGCTGCAGGTATTCAAGATCGTCGCCTACAACCGGCGCAGTTTTTATAATGATCGGAGCTTTGAATGCATCCCTTTTTTCGTAAACGACCCTGGCCCCCGCTTCGGAATAATCTTTATCGCTGTAATTACTTCCGTCACCCGCTTTGTGCTCTATCGTTACTTCATGGCCGTTATTCACCAGTACTGCAACAGCTTCGGGCGTTAATGCTATCCTGTTTTCCTGGAATGCAGTTTCTTTAGGGATGCCAATATGGAGCCTGGCGCCTTCCGGCTTAATATCTAAAACTTCCTCTAATGTTTCAAGTGAAATGGACGGACTTATCGAAGGTTTTAAACTCGGCATCTCTCGTTAATGGCTGGTTTTGCAGTAGATAAAATTAACTCATTTTAAGCAGATACGCTTATTTGCCTTACAGACTTGTCCATTACTTCAATATTAAGTTTAAATACGTCTTCCGGAAGCAAAGCTTCAGCCTTTTCAGGCCATTCAATAAAACAATAATTCCCACTTATGATCGCATCTTCCATCCCGGCTTGTATTGCCTCTTCTTCATCTTTTAGCCTATACCAATCCATGTGGAAGATCGTTCCAGCAATTGGGCTTGTGTATTCATTGATCAAGGCGAAGGTTGGGCTACTGATTGCATCTTTCACCTGTAAAAATTCACACAAAGCATGGATAAAAGTAGTTTTACCAGCCCCCATTGCAGCATAGAAAGCCCAGGCCTTATGGTTTTTACCCAATTCCCAAACTTCCCTCACTATGTTGTCAAGTTCTGATATGTTGTACGTCTTTACCACAGCGTTGCAAAAATATTTTATAAATGCAACTACGTAAAAAAGATATTCCGCTTTAAGCAAAATATGGCATTCAACTGAGCAATAATTTTGTGGTATGGAAAAAGTGAACTGGCAAGTAGAAGGAATGAGCTGCACCAATTGTGCGTTATCTATCCAGAAATATCTTGAAGCAGAAGGGGTGAAGAATGTGAAAGTTAATTTTATCGGTGGTGAAGTTACTTTTGATCTGAATGGAGGCTCTACGAAAGAAGAATTACAAAAGGGGATCAAATCCCTTGGTTATAAAGTAAAACGTGATGATCATGATCATCATGGTCATGACCACGATAACGTTAAAGGAACTATTTGGTTTAAAACACATTTCCAGCGTTTTGTTTTCTGCGCCATCTTCACTCTGCCTTTACTCATTACGCATACAATTCCTATCATACATATTCATGCATTGATGAATCCTTGGGTGCAGTTGGCATTAACGATACCGGTGTACATAGTGGGGATGGATTTCTTTGGCAGAAGTGCATGGAAAAGTATGACCAAAGGAATTCCTAACATGAATGTCCTGATCGCTATCGGTGCAACTGCTGCATTTATTTATAGCCTGATCGGGACGTTACAGGGCGATGCAAACAAGATCTTTTACGAAACTGCAGCTACCATTCTCACATTGGTTTTTTTAGGTAACTGGATGGAAGATAAATCTGTTGAGA
Source organism: Bacteroidota bacterium (assembly GCA_023429825.1). GTDB lineage: Bacteria > Bacteroidota > Bacteroidia > Chitinophagales > Chitinophagaceae > JAEZDC01. Next base: position 2,805 of record JAEZDC010000012.1, read on the forward strand.
CAACGCAACAGCAGTTGAAGAAGTTAGCATCCACTCAAAAAGTGATGGCGAATATGATCGCCTATGATGACAAACATGAAGAACACATATTTCCTGTTGAAAGTACGCAGTTGAAAGTGGGTGATCTGATACTCATCAAAAGTGGCGAATATGTGCCGATGGATGCGAAGGTGCTTTGGGGTGAAGGAAACGTAAATGAAGCGATCATTACAGGGGAAAGTGTTCCTGTAGAAAAGAAAATGAATGATAAGCTGATTGGCGGAAGCATCCTGGAAAGTGGTACAATGAAAGCTTATGTGACTGCAGTTGGTGAAGAGACTGTGATGAGTCATATTCTCAGGATGGTGAGAGAGGCACAAGGTGAAAAACCGCCCGTTCAGCAATTGGCAGATAAGATCAGCGCTGTGTTTGTGCCTACTGTGTTAGCTATATCTGTTTTAACTATTGCCGGAAACTATTTCTTTTCAAACGTGGGCTTTGCTGAAAGTTTAATGAGAAGCATCGCTGTGTTGGTTATCGCTTGTCCCTGTGCAATGGGTCTGGCAACACCTGCAGCTATTGCAGTAGGTTTGGGAAGAGCAGCACGGAATGGGGTGTTGTTTAAAAACGCAAAAAGCTTGGAGATATTTAAAGATATCAAGCAGGTTGTTTTTGATAAGACCGGCACGTTGACAACAGGCCAATTTAAAATTGCTGAGTTTAATACTTCCACAGATGAGGCTGAGTTTAAAAGAATAGCTTTTTCACTGGAGAAATATTCTAATCATCCGGTCGCAAAGGCTATTGCAAGAGATTGGAAGGTAAAAGATGAAGTTCGCTGGCTGAATATCGAAGAAGTGAAAGGTTTAGGAATGAAGGCAATAGATAAGGATGGAAATCATTTTGTTGCAGGATCATTCAAGGCCGCAGAACATCTTACAAAAGATCATTCGCATAATATTTATATCATTAAGAATGATCAACTGCTTGGATGGATCGATGTAGCTGATGAAATAAGAGAAGAGGCTAAGAATGTGACCGCTTTGCTGAGAGCAAAAGGAATCAAAACCATTTTGTTGAGCGGAGATAAAAAAGAAAAATCAGAAATTGTTGGAAAGCAATTGGGCATTGATGAAGTGATAGCTGAGCAAACTCCTCAGCAAAAGTTAGATCGAATCGCAACTTACAACAGCCAGCAACCTACAGCAATGGTAGGCGATGGCATTAACGATGCGCCGGCACTTGCAAAAGCTACTGTTGGTATTTCTTTAAGTGATGCGTCACAGGTAGCAATGAACTCTGCACAAGTCGTGTTGATGAATCATGGGCTAAAAAATCTTCCGCTGTCATTAGGATTAGGAAAACATACTTACATCACGATAAAGCAGAATCTCTTCTGGGCCTTTATTTACAATATCGTTGCTATTCCTGTTGCGGCATTTGGCTATCTAAGCCCCACATTCGGCGCTTTGGTGATGGGCTTGAGCGATGTTGTATTGGCAATTAATTCTGTAAGGTTGAGGTGGAAAAAGGTAATTTAGTTGCCTTACAAGATGAACGCTTCACCTAAAGATATTCTTCAACAATTCTGGAGCTACTCTTCTTTCAAAGGAGAACAAGAATCGATCATCCATTCTATTTTGGAAGGGAAAGATACATTGGCATTACTTCCAACTGGTGGCGGTAAATCCATCTGTTTCCAGGTACCTGCTCTTATGAAAGAAGGCTTGTGTCTGGTGATCAGTCCACTGATCGCATTAATGAAAGACCAGGCGGAGAATCTTCGTAAAAGAAATATTCCAACACTGGTGATCCATAGTGGAATGAGCTTCTTTGAGGTTAAACAGGCGTTGCATGATGCTACTCATGGAGATTATAAGTTTTTGTACCTATCGCCTGAAAGATTACAAACTAAACTCTTCAAAGAATATTTACCTGCGCTTAATATCAGTTTGATTGCAGTAGATGAAGCACATTGCATCTCTCAATGGGGTTATGATTTCCGTCCTCCATATTTGAAGATCGCAGATCTGAGAGAAGAATTGCACAATGTACCTGTACTTGCTCTTACAGCTTCGGCAACACCTAACGTACAGCAAGATATTATTGAAAAACTTCAGTTCAAAAATCATAACCTGTTTCGTCAATCATTTGAAAGACTCAACGTTTCTTACTCTGTCTTCAAAGCAGAAAGTAAACTGAATAAATCCATTGAAATTTTAAACAGTGTTCCGGGAAGCAGCATTATTTATTGTAAGAATCGGAGAGAAACAAAGAACATTGCTAAACTGTTATCACTGCAGAATTTCTCTGCAGACTTTTATCATGCAGGATTATCCCAGGATGAGAGAAACTCAAAGCAGGAGGCATGGATCAATAACAAAACAAGGATCATCGTTTGTACCAATGCGTTTGGTATGGGCATCGACAAACCAGATGTAAGAACAGTCATTCACTACGATATTCCGGATTGCCTTGAGAATTACTACCAGGAAGCAGGGCGGGCAGGAAGAGATGGTAATCGATCTTTTGCTGTGCTGCTATACCAGCACGCAGATGCAGATGCCCTGGAGGAATTACCCTCGATAAGATTCCCTTCGATCAGTGACATCAAAAAAGTTTACCAGGCTTTAGCCGATTACCTCCATGTTCCCGTTGGGATAGGCGAAGGAAACTATTATGACTTTGATCTGCACGAGTTCTCCAAAAATTTTAAACTCGACATTCACCTAGTGATGAATGCATTGAAGGCACTAGAGCACGAAGGCCATCTTGCTTTCAATGAAAGTATTTTCCTGCCTTCACAGGTGAACTTTACCGCACCGAAGGAAGTTGTAGAGGATTTTGAAAAAAGCCATCCTGAACTTGATCCTGTAATGAAATGCTTGCTCAGAACATACGAGGGCATTTATGATAACAGGGTTTCGATCAATGAAAAATTAATATCAAAGCTTATAAGGCAACCGCTTGAGAAAGTAAAAGAAGATATCAAGAAACTAAAAGCATTCAGCATTATCGAATACCTGCCGCAAAAAGAAACACCACAAATTTATTTTTTGCTCAACAGGGCACCGGCTCAGCACCTTCATATTAATAACGATGCATACCTGTTAAGGAAAAAGCAATATGAAGAAAGGGTAAAAGTAATGCTGAATTATCTTTTGCTAAGTTCCTGTCGCAGCAACTACATAGCAAAGTATTTTGGAGAAGCTGAAGCAAAATACTGTGGCGTATGCGATAATTGCCTCGCCAAAAAAGCTAGTTCACTTTCAACAGAAGAATTTGAAAAAATAGAAACACAGATATACAGCCATATTCCAGACAATGGTATTGATGTAAAAGACCTGCTTCCGCAACTAAAAGGGATAAGAAAAGAGAAAGTGTGGACGGTGCTTAATTTTCTTCAGAGCGAGAGAAAACTTACTCTAAATGAAAAAGGCTGTCTTGTAAAACAGCCTTAAGTATGACTTTCAATCACATTATCCTAAACTCATTTACCCAACAACTGCATTATTGTTGCTGCTAAATAAAAAGTGATTCCAACGGTTGAAAGAATAATGAACCTCTGCCAGTCTTTCTTTGAACTTTGGTATCTCAATTTGAAAACGGGTAGTAATAACACAAATCCGGTTAACACAAAAACTGTCCTGGTAATGATAGTGGCTGTGTTATTAAATCCGCCGAGGAGTAGTCCAAAAGCGATAAAAACTGTTGCTATGCCGGTTCTTTTTTGATCTACCATCTCTTAAAGATGCACGTTTACTCCATTGAAGACAAATATTGTTTTTCGAATCAAAAAAGGAACTGTATCTAAACAAAAAAGGCTGCCTGTAAGGCAGCACTTATGACAACAATTTAGATTTTTACCTCGCCACATTCACTGCTCTCTTCTCTCTTATCACTGTAACTTTTATTTGTCCTGGGTAAGTCATTTCTGTTTGGATCTTTTGAGCAATTTCAAAACTCAACTTATCACTATCGGTATCTGTTACTTTATCAGCCTCAACAATAACTCTTAACTCTCTTCCTGCCTGAATTGCGTATGCTTTTTCAACACCGCCATATCCCATTGCGAGATTTTCCAGGTCTTTGATACGTTGTAAATACTGCTGCATGATCTCTCTTCTTGCGCCCGGTCTTGCACCGCTGATCGCATCACAAGCCTGTATGATCGGAGAAATTACATACTGCATTTCCATTTCATCGTGGTGAGCGCCGATCGCATTTACAACCGCAGGATTCTCTCCATATTTCTCAGCCAGTTTAGCACCTAGTAGGGCATGGCTCAGTTCTGTTTCTTCATCTGGTACTTTACCGATATCATGTAAGAGACCAGCTCTTTTTGCCAGCTTCACATTTAATCCTAACTCACTCGCCATGATGCCACACAAGTTGGCAACTTCGCGGCTATGCATTAATAGGTTCTGACCATATGAAGAACGGAATCTCATCTTCCCCACAATTCTTACCAGCTCTTTATGCAATCCATGAATACCGAGTTCAATAACGGTCCTTTCACCAATCTCAGCAATTTGCTCCTCTAATTGTTTTCTTGTCTTCTCTACCACTTCCTCAATTCTTGCAGGGTGAATACGACCATCAGCTACCAATCGTTGCAAACTCAACCTTGCGATCTCTCTTCTTAACGGGTCAAAAGAAGAAAGTAGAATGGCTTCCGGAGTATCATCAACGATCAGGTCAACACCTGTCGCAGCTTCAATAGCCCTGATATTTCTTCCTTCCCTACCAATGATCTGCCCTTTGATCTCGTCACTTTCCAGATTAAAGACTGTAACCGTATTCTCGATCGCTACTTCGGCAGCAGTACGCTGAATCGACTGGATAACTATTTTACGAGATTCTTTATTCGCTTTTTGACGGGCATCTTCTATTATCTCCTGCTGTAAACTCAAAGCCTGCGTTTGTGCTTCCTGCTTTAAGCTTTCTATTAATTGCCCCTTAGCTTCTTCAGCAGTTAACCCGGCAATTTTTTCTAAACGACGGATATGCTCTTCCTGGTGTTTCTCGAGTTCAGTGCGTTTCTGATTCACCACCTCAATCTGGCGATTCAGATTTTCTTTAATAGCCTCATTTTCTTTGATCTGCTTGTCAATAGAAGCTTCTTTCTGATTTACGGAGATCTCTTTTTGCTTGGCTCTGTTTTCAGCCTCGCTCAATTTCCTGTTTCTGTCCAGTACTTCTTTGTCGTGCTCCGCCTTAAGTTGTACAAATCTTTCTTTTGCTTCGAGCTGCTTTTCTTTTTTTATGGTTTCAGCTCTTATCTCCGCTTCTTTAACGATGGTTTGTGCCTGTAATTCTGCTTCTGCAACTTTTTTAGATGTGTCTTTCGCAAAAATGAATTTACCCGCTATAATCCCCAATATCAGTGCAGCTGCACCCGTTATTATAATTAAGGTTGTTTGATCCATGCTTGTAGTTTAAATTAGTCAATATCATAAGTCCCGTCTTTTTGGTTCAAAAAGAGTGGTTTTTGCGAAGATAATTATATGCGTTGAACAACGAAGGGTTACAAACACTTACGATTGTTTTTTTTGAACCAGGGTGCAGTAACTCCGGTTGATCTTCTGTTGCGTCGCACTCTTGTACTGAGGTAACACGGGGCAGCAACCAGCGATCGTCACTAAATTTCAACGGTGAGCCTGATGATCAAAAGCACACAGGATTCACTACTTCGGCTTACACTCCCTGCTCAAAACTATTCTGCAGTACAAGAGTGCGACGCAACGAAAGCTAAATAGTGAACAAGACCTCTGCTACCATAACATTCATTCTCTTTTTTGGAAATTGAATATTTTATTGGGAAGTTTGCGCTTCCAATTCCAAACTACAGCAATTGATTTTCATTTGATTATGGTCGAATTTTTAGCTGGCACTTGCTTTGCCAACTAGGGGCTGTACTAGAGAAACCTATCCTTCCAATATCCTTACAAACTGGAAAACCCTAACCAAACCAGTCCTTATGTTGAAGTTTGTAATTGGATCATTATTTATTATTTGCCTGGCTTCATGCAGCAAAAGTGACAGCGTAATAACGCCTGTAGAAACGGCGGAAGTTACTCCGGCAGCCGTCTTTTTTAAAGATGGAAATATTTCTGTGGCTAACCTTTCCATCGCAAAAACAGAAATAGGCATCCAGGTATCTTTTATCACTTTATACGAAAAAAACATAACCAATATTGAAGTGTTGAGCGGGATTACTACCAGTACTTTGTGTACGGTATTCAACCAGAAATGCGGCGCTGCAAGAACGACGTCAACCACATATACCATGATGGATTCGCCAAAAGCGCCGGTAATGTATTATGCCATAAGGTATACCATGGCTAATGGAGATTGGGCAATGAGCCCGATTCAGAAGTTTGTTTATTAAGGATTGCTCGTACCCTGTTAGATTGCCCTGCTGTAAAGTGGGGCAATTTTTTTATTGATCTGAAGAAAGCGTCTTATCAAGTAATTTTTCAAGCGAGGCGAGTTTTTCAGAAACCTCCCTCAGTTTTATATCGTTACCGCCTTTAGTTTGTTCAGTAGCAAACCAAAGCAGCACCATGGAGACATAGTCCTGCATATCCTTACCTGCGAAATTGCTTTTAAATTCCAGGATCTTTTCATTAATAAGCTTAACGGTCTTGCGCACCATTTCTTCATCAGCAGGATCTATTTTCAGCCGGTAAGTTCTATCAGCTATAACAATGTTTGCGGGAATTAACTCAGGCATAATTAAGCATTAAGTAAGGCTAGGCATTTTTCCACTTCTTTCAGGTAGGTGTCAATTCTCTTTTCGAGTTCAGCTTTTTCTTTGTTGTCCAGGTGGTGAACGCCTAGTTTTAAAGCATCCGCCCTTTGTTGGAGATTATTGAACTGTTCCTGTTGTTCTTTAATGATAGATTGTGCTTTTTCCAGGTCTTTAGAAAGCCTCGCATTTTCCTTTTGCAGGGTTTGGCTTTGCTTCACCACCTGCTGAAGCCTGGATTGTATGTTCTTTATTTGCTGTTCGATCTCCATAAGGACGGTTTATTTCTCCCGGAAAATCCGGAAAACGCAGAAAACAAATCCTTCAACGTTTCTGCGAGCGGCAACTATTTTCTTATCTCAGCTCCTAACTCTTTCTCAAAAGCCTGGATCAGCTTATTCACCATGCTGTCAATGTCTTTATCCGTCATGGTTTTCTCTTCATCGAGAAAGGTGAAGCTGACAGCCATCGATTTTTTATCTGCACCTAATTTATCACTTTCAAACACATCAAACAACCGCATCCCTGTCATTTTTGAAAGTTTGGCTTTCTTAACTGCAGATTCTAAGGCTTCATAAGTAGTATTGCGGTTTACAATTAAAGCCAGGTCCCTGTTCACCTCAGGAAACTTTGGAAGTTCTTTGAACGTGATCTTATTTTTCTCGAATTGATTATAGAGATTCTTAAAAAGAATATCAGCAAAGTAAACTGGTTGTTTAATATCAAATTTAGCCAGTTGCTTTTTACTTACCTGGTTAAAGCTGGCTATCTTTTGCTTATTGCTGTATACTTCTATTGCAGGCGAATCTTCTGCTTTTTTAAATTGGAGATCATTAACGCCAGCTAATGAGAGCAATGCAGTGAGACATCCCTTTATCTTGTAGATGTCCTGCTGTTGTGCTTTTTCCTTCCAGCTATCTTCATGATTGATGCCGGTAACATATAAGCAGAGATGTTCTTCTTCTTTATACTTGCCAGGTTCTTTTTCTGAATAAGTTTTACCGATTTCAAAGAACTGCAGGTTACTACTCTTACGATTGATATTATGCGCCAAAGCTTCCAAACCTGTTTCCAGCATTGATGGTCTCATTACGTCCAGGTCAGCACTTAAACTGTTGATCATTTTTACTGTGCTGCCAAGTGTTACCTCATCGTAATATTTACTATTGGTGATGGAGTTTGTCATGATCTCCATAAAGCCTTGCCCGATTAAATAGGTGCTGAGCTTTTCTTTCAGGCTTTCTTTTCCAACATATTCATCAATAGCAGGAGTGATGTTTATTGAAGAGGGGATTTCGATATTGTCTAACCCATCGATGCGAATGATCTCCTCCACAATATCTGCCTGAATGCTGATGTCAGGTTTGCTAAAAGGAACCGCGATCCTCAATTCATCCATTCCTTCTTTTATGATCTCGAAGCCCAATGCTGTTAAAATTCTTTTTACCGCATCTGAATGATAATTTTTACCACTGAGTTTTTTGAGATAATGATTCTTTAAGGCAACCTGTACTTTTTCTTTTGGTGTTGGATAAATATCAACAATGTCCGAGGCGATTTCACCGCCTGCAACTTCCTTTATAAGCTGTGCGGCTCTCTTTAAAACATTTACTGTATTGGATATATCAACTCCTTTTTCAAATCTCGTTGCGGCTTCAGTTCTTAATCCATGACGTACGGAAGACTTACGAATAGATACAGAATCAAAACATGCACTCTCTAAAAAGATATTCTTTGTCGCTTCTTTAACTCCGGAATGGATACCACCAAATACACCAGCGATACACATTCCTTCGCTGTTGCCATTACATATCATCAAATCTTCAATGCTGAGCTTTCTTTCTTTTTCATCCAATGAAATGAATACAGAATTCTCCGGAAGATTTTTCACGATCACATGATGACCTGCGATCTTATCGGCATCAAAAGCATGCAATGGCTGACCCGTTTCATGTAAAATGTAATTGGTAATATCAACTACGTTATTGATCGGTCTTTGACCAATTGCAATTAATCTATCTTTCAACCATTGAGGAGATTCTTTCACCGTAACGTTCGTAAGACTAACCCCCGAATATCTGGGACAGGCATTTTCATTCTCCACTGTTACTTTGATCGGGAAGCTATTATTATCTGCTTTGATATTAGTCCACGGCGTTTTTGCCCTGGTATCTTTTTTATTATGGTGAGACAAATAGGCACACACATCTTTTGCAATACCCAGGTGGCTCATCGCGTCCATCCTGTTAGGTGTTAATCCTATTTCATAGATCCAATCTGTATATGGTTTGAAATATTCTGCTGCAGGTGAACCAATTTTTACCTTATCAGGCAACACCATGATACCTGCATGACTTTCACCAATACCGATCTCATCTTCTGCGCAGATCATTCCATGGCTTTCTTCTCCACGGATCTTCGCCACTTTCATAGTGAGCGGCTCACCGGTTAAAGGATAAATAGTTGTACCTACTGTAGCAACTACAACTTTCTGACCAGCAGCTACATTAGGCGCACCACAAACGATCTTCAGCGGTTCTGCAGCACCAATGTTTACCTGGGTCACTCTTAATTTATCTGCATTAGGATGTTGTATGGCTTCCAGTACTTCACCAATTACCAAACCTTGCAAGCCACCTTTGATGCTTTCGTATTGAGTGAGACTTTCCACTTCTAAACCAATGGATGTAAGAATTTTAGAGAGACGTTCCGGCTCAATTTTTTCCGGCAGATAATCACATAACCAGTTATAAGAGATCGTCATAAATAGTGTACAGTTAAAGGTTGCAAATATAACTTAAGAGAACGAAGATGGATTTTGATAGATGAAATGCAGCATTTTAGCCAGCCGAATAGCGATAAGAATGTACAAGAGTGCGACGCAACAGAAGTATCATAGTAGTGTCACAGCCGGTAACCCAAAAAGAAAATCAGATACACAAAAAAGACCGTGAATTAAAATTTTTGCCAGAAATTCTTTCTGCACATCATTATGTGAACTGTTTTGTGAATAGACATGTGCTTTGTGGATAAGCCTGCAAAATCTTATGAACAACGCACTTTTTTAGTGAATAAGTGATGAAATTAGTTGGAGTAATGTGGATGATTGTTGAATAAATATTGACTGAAAGAAATTTTTTGGCGTGAGTTTTTGCAAACTATATTCGCCCTCCCACTGAGATTTTTGGTGGAATTCTTAAAAGGATAACATTCGGATAACGCAGAAATAACAATGTCCCTTTAAAGAGTTGAGACAACAATTATACGACCCACTTACTACTTGCAAAACATGGACATTACTAACCTCAACAAAGACAGAAAGAATCGTCGGAAACCTTCTATTGACCTCAGTACTATGGTCTACGGAAAGGTCCCGCCACAGGCAAAAGAATTGGAAGAAGCGGTATTGGGTGCGGTGATGCTGGAGAAGAGCGCCTTTGATACAGTAATCGAAATTTTACAACCTGAATGCTTTTATGTCGACGCACATCAACGCATTTATAAAGCATTCAAATCACTTGCAGATAATCATCTTCCTATTGATATCCTTACAGTTGTTGAAGAGCTGAAGCGTAAGGAAGAACTGGATATGGTTGGTGGACCATATGCGATCACTAAGCTCACCAACTCGGTAGTTTCTACGGCTAATATTGAAGCACACGCAAGGATCATCCTGCAAAAATTCATACAAAGAGAATTGATAAGATTGAGCGGTGAGATCATCGGTGATGCCTATGAAGACAGTACCGACGTGTTTGATTTATTGGATGAAGCAGAAGAAAAAATGTTCAAGATCACCAATAACTATTTGAAGAAAAACTTCGAAGACATTGGTGATGCTTTGAAAAAAGCGATTGAAAGAATTGATCATCTTAGAACAACGAAAGATGATATTTCCGGTGTGCACAGCGGTTTTCCAACATTAGATAGAATCACATACGGCTGGCAACCCACTGATCTTATCATTCTTGCAGCAAGGCCATCCGTGGGTAAAACTGCATTCGCGTTGAACCTGGCGAGAAATGCGGCAATGAATAATTCTAAGAAGACAGGTGTAGGGTTCTTTTCTTTAGAAATGAGTGCTGCTCAACTGGTGCAAAGGATGCTGAGTGCTGAAAGCGAAATACACATGGAGAAGATCAGCCGTGGTAAATTAGAAGAACATGAATATCGCCAGTTACAAACAAAAGGTATTCAGCGTTTGGAGCAGGCGCCTATATACATCGATGATACTGCAGCGTTGAACATTTTTGAATTCAGAGCGAAAGCGAGAAGGCTTGTAAATAAGCATAATGTAGGCATCATCATCATTGACTATTTGCAGTTGATGAGTGGAAGCGGTGACAGGAATTCAAATCGTGAACAAGAAATCAGCACCATTTCAAGAAACTTGAAAGCACTTGCAAAAGAGTTGAACATTCCGATCATTGCACTTAGCCAGTTGAGCCGTGCCGTTGAAACCAGGAAAGAAAGTAAGATGCCGCAGCTTTCTGACCTAAGAGAGTCAGGTGCGATTGAGCAGGATGCCGATATGGTAATGTTCATTTACCGTCCTGAATATTACGAAGTGATGAACAATGAAATGGGCGAAAGCACTAAGGGCGAAACACACGTTCGTATTGCCAAGCACAGGAACGGTGCCTTAGAAACCATCAAACTAAGAGCCCTCCTACACATCCAGAAGTTTGAAGAATGGGATGATAATGGCGGCGGTCCGAACTTAGGTCCGGGTAGCTGGAAACCGATTCCTCCCGCTGGTGGAAATGATAATGAAGGTGGCGGAAGATTCTTTATTCAGAAAGGAAGTAAAATGAACAGTGGTGAATTCGATGAAGGCTTTGATGGAGAACAGCCATTTTAGTTAGCCAGCTACAGAATTGCTATTTAACTTCTGTTGCGTCGCACACTTGTACGTTCAGAACAATATTCAACATTTTCACGCAAGGTGACAAGGAGGCAAAGTCGCCAAGATGCAATGAACTAACCTTTGCGTCTTATTAACTTTGCGTCTTGCGTGAAAAAACTCATCTATGGCTTTGCCTTATTTCTACGAGCCCAATTTATCTCCAAATTCAACTTCATTTACATTAAGTGAAGAAACAAGTAAGCACTGCATACAGGTATTACGAATGAAAACGGGTGAGCAGATGCACTTAACTGATGGCAAAGGGCATTTGGTTACTGCATCAATTCTTTCCGCAGATAAAAAACATTCGTCTGTGACAATTATCAACTCAACTTTCACTCAGCAACAGCAAAGAAAGGTTTGCATGGGAGTTTCCATTCTCAAAAATGCCAGCCGCTTTGAGTGGTTTTTAGAAAAAGCTACAGAGATCGGCGTAAGTGAAATCATTCCACTCATCTGTAACAGAACAGAAAGGCAACATTTCCGTTTCGATAGAATGAATAATATTTTGAGTGCTGCGATGTTGCAAAGTCAGCAAACATGGTTGCCTGTGCTACATCAACCTGAAGAAATTGATAAAGCCATATCATCCGATCATCAGCAAAAATTTATTGCCCACTGTATCGAAGAACAAAAGCAGGAGCTGAAAAATATTTCAATTGGTAGCGATCTGTTGATGTTGATTGGTCCTGAAGGAGATTTTACTCCTGCAGAAGTTCAGTTAGCACTACAGCATAATTTTCAACCGGTTTCACTTGGCTCAACAAGATTACGAACAGAAACTGCAGGAGTTGTTGCTGCAACGCTCCTGGTGAATTTATGATTAACGTACATTCGCTTCTTTGTAAATCGAATGATCGTGTAACTCGTGGCTTATGCAATTGATTGAAGTTAATAATCCCTCTACAGCAAAAGATTTCATTAAGGTGAATGTGTTGATGAATAAGCACAATCCCAATTACATTCGTCCTTTAGATAACGAGATCAATGAAGTATTTGATCCTGCTAAGAACAAGAACTTCAAATATGGTGAAGCGAAACGATGGATCTTAAAAGATGACAAAGGAAATCTGCTTGGAAGAATTGCAGCATTCACCCATAAGAAATACATCAACAAAGGCACAGAGTATCCGGTGGGTGGAGTAGGTTTTTTTGATTCTGTAAATGACCAGGCTGCAGCAAATGCATTATTTAACATTGCCAAAGATTGGTTGAAAAGTAAAGGCATGGAGGCAATGGATGGACCGATCAATTTTGGTGACAGAGATAAATGGTGGGGATTGATGGTAGAAGGCTTTGAAAAAGAGCCTACATATGGAATCGCTTTTAATCCGTCTTATTACGAAAAGCTTTTTGATGGCTACGGTTTTCAGAATTATTACAACCAATATTATTACGATGCATTAATAGATGATCCTTTGCCAAGTCGTTTTCCTGAGCGTCATGCTAAATTTAAATCGAAGGCTGATTATTCAGCAAAACATATAAAGCTTTCTGATCTTGAAAAACATGCGCAGGATTTTACCACAGTTTATAATGCCGCATGGGCACAGCATGGAGAAGCCAAAGAGATCACCAAAGAACAAGTGCTGAAACTTTTTAAAAAGATGAAGCCGATAATGGATGAAAGGTTGGTTTGGTTTGCTTACTACAAAGAAGAACCGATTGCTATGTTCATTAACATCCCGGATCTCAATCAATATTTCAAACACTTTAATGGCAAACTAGGGTTGATAGAAAAACTACGGCTACTGTGGATGAAAAATACAGGGGCATGTAAACGGGCAACTGGTGTTGCTTTTGGCATTGTTCCCAAGTTCCAGGCGTTGGGCATTGACTCTTTTATGATCTATGAATTTGCACTGCTGATCCAGGGTAAAGGATGGTACGAGAGTTATGAAATGGGTTGGGCAGGGGACTGGAATCCCAAGATGATCAATATTTATAAAAGCCTCGGCGCAAAGCAAAGCCGCCGGATGATAACGTATCGATATATATTCGATAATAGGTATCCGTTTGAACGACATCCTGAACTGGAATATAAATAGGTTTATTCTACCTTGGGTCGCATCTTTTTTACAGGGGTTTTGGAACAGCAAACTATAGATGCCATTATATCTTAATGATGAAGTGATTGCGACGCAACGAAGATGCCACGAAGGTTGAGGCCGGTATTACAAATGTTGAAAACATCCGCCCTCCAAACTCCAAACTCTACCCTCTAAACTCTAAATTGCACCTCGGTATGGATAAGTTTATCGTCTCTGCAAGAAAATATCGTCCCCAGGCTTTTGATACTGTGGTTGGGCAATCGCACATTACCACTACACTAAAAAATGCCATCAAGAATAATCAATTAGCACATGCATTTTTATTCTGCGGACCGAGAGGTGTTGGTAAAACTACCTGTGCAAGAATTTTAGCTAAGACGATCAACTGCGAAAACTTACAAGCCGACGGCGAAGCTTGCAATGAATGCAATAGCTGTAAAAGTTTTAATGACGGAGCCTCACTGAATATTCATGAACTGGATGCAGCGAGCAACAACTCTGTTGATGATATTCGTTCATTGGTAGAGCAGGTTCGCTTTGCACCACAGGCAGGCAAATACAAAGTGTATATCGTGGATGAGGTACACATGTTGAGTGCCTCGGCTTTCAATGCCTTTTTGAAAACATTGGAAGAACCTCCGTCATACGCAATTTTTATTTTAGCCACTACAGAAAAACATAAGATACTTCCCACAATACTTTCACGTTGCCAGATATTTGACTTTAAGAGAATTACTTCGAATGATACGGTTGAACATTTAGAACAAATCGTTGCAAAGGAAGATCTGAAAGCTGACAAAGCAGCGTTGCAGGTGATCGCTCAAAAGAGTGAAGGTTGTATGAGAGATGCGCTGAGCATTTTGGATAAGATCGTGAGTTTTACAAACGGAACGCTTACTTACCAGAACACTTTAGAGCACCTGAATATTCTTGATGAAGATTATTACTTCCGCTTATTGAATAATTTACTACAGCAGGATTTGGCTTCCGCTATGTTATTGTATGATGAGATCAACCGGAAAGGTTTTGAAGGTGATCTTGTGCTGAATGGTTTTGCAGAATTCATCCGGAATTTATTGGTGAGTAAAGATTCGAAAGCTGCATCATTACTTGACGTAGTGGAAGGCATGCAGGAAAAATATCTCGATGCTGCAGGAAAAGTTTCTGTCTCTTATTTAGTGAGTGCATTGAATATTTTGAATGAAGCGGAGATCAACTTCAAAATGGCACGCAACAAAAGATTGCATGTTGAACTGTGCCTGATCAAACTGAACTTTTTACAGCAAGCACTTGAGTTGGCTGCCGATAATGGCAGTGTAGTAAAAAAAAAGCGAATTGACGGACCGATAGCTTATAAGTATAAATCACTACAACCCCTAACGCAACAAAAGCCGCATCCAAAACCAACTGCTGAAATTCCCGGTGCAAAGTTTTTTGTTGAACAAAACTTGCAACAAAACCAAATGCCTCCCGTGCATCGGCCAATTGAGCAGGATTTGACTGTTGTGACGCCTGCACAGCCTAAAACTGTTTTGAAACCTTTTGGCTCTGGTAGTAAAAAAACTCTGCTCGAGATATTGAAAGAAAAGGCAGGCAGTGAATATGAAGTGCAGGCTGTAAAAGAAGCGGAATTGCTGAGCATCGATAAACTGCAGAATCTCTGGTCACAATATTCCGGCAAATTGAAGGGTACAGCAGCAAGTACTTTTAACACAGCGCGGCTTAATATTGAAACGGATACTCACTTTTCAGTCGCAGTTCATTCACTCACTCAACAAAAATTCATCGAGCAGGAAAGAATGATGTTGAATGATCATATACAGATTGCATTCAACAACAGAGCGATCAATTTTTCTATTAAAGTTGAAGAAGGCGAAAAGATTGATCTGCCCGGCCATATGACCATGAACAGCCGGCAAAGGTTTGAGAAGATCTGCGAAAAATATCCATTGCTGAAGGATCTGAAAGATAAATTGAAACTGGAACTGGATTATTGATCAGCGTTAATGATCTTTTATGCTTTCCAACACATATCCATTGAACTCCTGGTAACCCGGCATCTCTACTATAGTTTTTATCGTGAGTGTTTCATTGCTGTCTCCATTTTGAATTAGCCATGGCGTTCCCAACATGCATTCAAAAGGTTTTATTTCCGGGGGATCAGGATAATAATCGTCAACGAACATGCGATTATTGGTGCAGTCTCCCTTAAAACTTATTGCAGAAACAAGAATTCCATTTTCGTCCACAGTAGTTATCCTGCCTTTTACATCTTCTTCCGCCTCGTAGTTAAATTCTATCGTCAACTTAAGCTTTCCAATACTACAAGCGAATTTTTTCGATATCATACTATTGCCCCTGTGCTAGTGAATATGCTTTTTTCTCTCCCCACATATTCAGCAACTCGGTTGAACAGATCTTAAAGTCAACCGCAATTCTTTTTTGTAGTTCGAGAACGTCTGTCTGAGTAACTGCAGCTTCACTCACCGTTTCAAAACGACAAGTATACTGGTTAACTAAATTGGTGAACACAGAACCTTTTGGCCAAACTTGTGTACCCCTGTTGCTTATTGTCACTAATTTAAATAAAGGCCCTGTATGCTTCAAACATTTTTCAGCAACTACATTATGTTGCTCATTGCTTTCTAAGAAAAGATCGACCCCTACAATTTGTTCTTCTTCAATTTCTTTACTTACTAGCATCGGGTTCTTTTCCAGCTTGAATACAGTAGGAGTGGCAGGCATATCAGGAAGATCAGGTCTTGGATTATGCTGTGGCTTTTGTCCGAAGTTTGCTATGATCGCTTCTGAAAATTGAGTAGTATTTAAAGCAGGTTTGCCCTTGTCACCAAAATCACCTGTTCGTACACCTGTTTCTAAAGTGTACAATAAAGCGTTTTCAATTTTTGCAGCACTGCTCATCAAACCTAAGTGACGAAGCATTGCTAATCCACTTAATAAAAGCGCTGTAGGATTTGCAATATTTTTTCCCGCAATATCAGGTGCTGTACCATGCACAGCTTCAAAGATGGAAATGTGATCGCCAATATTTGCTGATGGCGCAAAGCCTAATCCACCAACCAATCCTGCACAAAGATCACTCACGATATCACCCTGTAAATTCGTAAGCACTACCACATCGAAGCTATCAGGTTTGGTTACCAGCTTCATGCATAGATCATCAACAATAATATCATCAGCTTTTAATTCAGGATACTCTTTCGCTACATCATAAAAGCACTCCAGGAATAATCCATCAGTGATCTTCATGATATTCGCTTTGTGGCCACAGGTAATTCTTCTTGTACCTTTCTTCTTCGCCATTTCAAAAGCATACTTTATCACCTGCATGCTACCTGGCCGTGTGATAAAACGACGGCTTAATGCCACATCGTGTGTAAGCATGTGTTCAATTCCGCCGTAAGTATCTTCGATATTTTCACGAACAACCGTAATGTCGATCGGAATTCCAGCTTTGCTAAACACTGTATCTACACCATGCAAGGTTTGAAACACCCTTTTATTTGCATATGTGTTCCATGTTTTTCTTGCAGTAACGTTCACACTTTTCACGCCCTTTCCTTTAGGCGTTTCCATAGGCCCCTTAAACAAAATTCCAAGCGATTCAATTGACTGCTGAGCTTCGGGTGTCATTCCATTGCTGTAGCCTTTGTCGAAGACCCATTTACCCATTTCTACAAATTCGTATTGCAAAGGCACTTTCGCCGCATCAAAGATCTTTAATACAGCATCCATGATCTCTGGTCCTATTCCATCTCCTTTGGCTACAGCAATTTTCGTCATATAGTGATTTTTTGAGGTGCAAAAATAGGTTGACAACCAACATGCCATCCATTAATTTAGAAGAA
Source organism: Bacteroidota bacterium (assembly GCA_023429825.1). Lineage (GTDB taxonomy): Bacteria > Bacteroidota > Bacteroidia > Chitinophagales > Chitinophagaceae > JAEZDC01. The sequence goes on from JAEZDC010000012.1 coordinate 20,361, forward strand.
ACTTTATGGGCCAGAAGCCAGGATACCTATTAAGCTTCCGTTGCGTCGCACGCTTGTACATTCAGATCTGGGTTCAACAGCGAAGTAGTAGAATCAGTTTCCTGCAGAAGTTAATTTTCGATTGTAATCACCTTATCACCTGGGCTATGTAATCTTCCAATAGAGTTAACGGTAGGAATGTCATATGTTTTCAACAGGGTGAGTACTTCATTTACTGAATGCTTTGCCACTGCAATTAATAAGCCGCCATTCGTCTGTGGATCAGGCAATACGTTAAAAGCTTCCATTACATTCACCCCTGCACCAAAAGCTACTTTGCTGCCATAGCTGCTCCAGTTCCTGGTGGTGGCGTCTGGTCTTATATTCTGTTGCAAATAAGCTCTGGCAGAATCCAGAATTGGAATATTTGAATATTGTAGCGTTGCACTCAATTTACTTCCCTCGCACATCTCTATCAAATGACCGAGTAATCCAAATCCCGTTACATCAGTCATTGCATGAACCCCTTTTATTTTTCCTAATGCCTCACCAACTTTATTTAGCGTAGAAAGTTGCTTCAGCATTAACTCTGCATCTTCATCGCTGATCTTACCTTTCTTTTGCGCGGTAGATAAAATGCCAATGCCCAGAGGTTTGGTTAAGAACAATACATCTCCTTCTTTCGCTGTATTGTTTTGTTTAAGATTGTCTATTTCAACTAATCCGTTCACCGCTAACCCAAAGATTGGTTCAGGAGAATCAATACTATGCCCGCCGGCCAAAGGAATATTTGCTTCTGCACAAATAGTTTTAGCGCCTTCGATGATTTGCTGTGCTACTTCTATCGGCAATTTTTCCACCGGGAAACCTAATACTGCAATCGCCAGTATTGGTTTTCCTCCCATTGCATACACATCGCTGATGGCATTAGCAGATGCGATCTTTCCAAACGAAAATGGATCATCAACTATCGGCATAAAAAAATCCGTTGTAGAGATCAAAGCTGAACCGTTGCCGAGGTCATACACTGCAGCATCATCTTTCGTGTTATTACCCACCAGTAAATTTGCGGATGTAGGATGCTGAATATTTGAATGCAGGATCTTCTCTAAAACCTGCGGAGCGATCTTGCAGCCGCAACCACCGCCATGCGAATATTGGGTGAGCTTTATTTCCTGTTCATTATTCATTTACTATCTGTGTTTGTTGTGAAATGATCTTCACCAGTTTCTTTGCGTTGATCTCCGCATTGCAATTTTCGCCTTGAACTTTCGTAACGAGTTGTTGCCAGTTTTCTCTTGTCTCCATGGCTTTTTCATACCCTTTATCATAGTAGCGAAGCAGTATTCTAAAAGCTTCTTCAACATTATCTTCCACTAAATAATTGATCGCATTTTTAGTATCCAATCCACCCAGCCGCTTCTTAATTCTAATAATGGCATTGATCATTCTTTCTTTATCCAGTTTACCGTATTCGATAACGATGTGCTTCAATCTTTCTTCAAAAGGAATATCGAGAAAGAGTACAGGTTTCGTGCGCATATGTTTGAAAAAGATCGTAGGGATATTTACATCACCGATACGCTGGCTTTCATCTTCCATCCAAATTATAGGTGAGGGAGAACTGGTGACTGATGACAACTGGGTTGCCAGCAAATTTTCAAACATCTCCTGTGAGGGTTGCTTTGGCATTCCGATATTTCCAAATGCTGAGCCTTTATGATTAGCTAAACTTTCAAGATCAACAACAGCTTCATTTTGCTTTTGCAATTCTTTCAGCACATAACTTTTTGCGCTGCCTGTATATCCTCCAATGATCTGGATATTGTATTCTTTTTCAAACTGCTGCAGTACCCAGTTTCGATACGCCTTATATCCGCCAGCTAAGGTGTATACCTTATAACCATACAGATCAAGTAACCATGCTACACCTGCACTTCTCATCCCGCCTCTCCAGCAATGAACCAGGACAATTTTGTCTCCTTCCTCCAATCTCCCGCTTCCCGTCTCCGGCCTATTACCTCTCATCTTCCGCCTCCCGCCTAACTCCTCCACTTCCTCCACCATCTTCACCATTTTTTTTCCAAAATATTTCAACCCGATCTTGATTGCTTTCTCACGGCTCTCTTGTTTATAAGCAGTACCAACTACTTTTCTTTCTTCATCAGTAAATAAGGGCAATGAGTAAGCTCCCGGTATATGTGCATGTTCAAATTCACCGGGGCTGCGAACATCGAGTACAGGATGTTCTTTCGCCATCTGCAAAAAATCTGGTATTGATAATTTCTTTATTGCCACAGCCAACAAATTTACCGTGCACGGGGTATGAAAGGCTCAAAATCTTTTGTGTAAGTTGCTGATTGCAATTTATAAAGATGATAAGAATAGTAATTCTATTGGCATTATTGATGTCCGGTGGTCTTCTGCAGGCACAAACGGCTGGCTCTGTGTGTGAGAAAGAACTAACAAAGGCAATCAAATTTTATGGCAACAAACAATACGACTCTGCGGTGATTTGGTTGGAAAGGGTAAGTAAAACCTGTAGCCGTGATACTGCAGTAAGCGATAGGGACTACTATTCCATACTCGGACTTTTAGCTATGTCTTACCACGAAATTGGAAATGAGGATTCTACGATCATTGTCGGAGAGGCTGCCGTAAAATATTTCGAGAAGGTTAAAGCAGTCAATGATGATATTTATAATAACGTACTGGGACGATTAGGGTTGGCTTATGTTTTTTACAGCGAGTATGAAAATGCTATACGGAGTTTCGAAAAATGCCTTTCTTATTTTCGAAAGAAGCATGGTGCATCATCTGAAGTTGTAGCCTGGTATGACCTGGAACTAGCGAGATGTTATTCAGAAATGGGCGATCTTGAAAAAGCTTTTTCCTTGAACCGGTTTGTAAAGTCTGTAACCAACGGCAGTGGCAGGTATACCCAGTATATCAGTGTGATCACAAACATGGGAAATGATTTTGTTAGGATGGGGCAATATGATTCTGCAATTATTTATCACTCTGAATCATTAACATTAAGGGATAAATATTTCGGAAAAAAACATGCGGAATATGCAAAAGGCTTGTACAATCTTGCATTCGTATACAATGATCAAAACAGGTTTGCCGATGCCATAATCTACTTTGAGCAAGCTGCACAGGTATACATGAATGCAGGATACAGTAACTCTGTCGATTATGCAACGGTACTCCAGGTCACCGCTATGTGCTATAAGGAATTGAATAATCTGCGAAAGGCGTATAATCTGTTAGAAAAAGCACTTGAAATTAAAAGGGCGATCTATGGGCATATTCATCCTGAAATTGCTGAAGGTGTTAATAGCGTAGGCATCATCCTGGAACAAAGCTTTGATTATAAGCAGGCACTCGAGGCATACTTGCATGCAAAGCGGATTCTCGAGCGGACCATCGGTCAGAATAACCCGAAATATGCAACTACTGTTTCAAACCTCGGTAACTGCTACGCCAATCTTGAACAATACGATAGTGCGTTTTATTTTTTGAATAAGGCTTTGGACATAAAGGAGAAATTATATGGGAAGGATCATGTATCATTAGCTGTTTCATTGAATAATCTTGGGTCGTTATATGGTGAAGTAAAGAAATATAAAGAAGCGGAAGAAGCATTTGCCCGTTCAAGATCCATCACGGAAAAGATTTATGGAAAGGATGCGCTTCAACTTTCTGCGGCTTACCAAAACTTAGCCTTATTGTATGCTGAAAAGGGAAATTTGAAGGGGGCAGACTCTTTATTCAACCTCGCATTTAAAAATTACACTGCATTCGTAATTAATAATACAGAAGGACTTTCAGAAAAAGATAAAGAGGGTTTTGCTGAAGATATTCGTATCAATCAATATACATCTCTTTCATTGAGGCAGAAAAGCCCGCTCAGCAATGGATGGTTGCTGAACAGCACGCTTTTTTATAAAGGGTTATTACTGGAAAGTTCAAAAGGATTTGCTTCGGCATTCAGGAATATTAAGGACTCATCGTTGATGAAGAAAGCAGAAGAGTATTTTACTTTGAAACGATATGCAGGTGCACAATTGTTGAAACCTGAAGTCTCCAGATCTAAAGAACTCCCACAAATTATTGAACGGGCAACAAGTTTAGAAAGACAACTCCTCCAGGCATCTTCCCCTTTCAGAAACTGGAAAGAACAATTCAAAACTGATTGGACAAAAATTCAAAAGCAACTTACTTCCGGCGGTATTGCTATTGAATTTATATCTTATTATCTACCAGGAATGAAGACTTTAGATAGCACCCAATATGCTGCTATGATCTTAAAGCCCGGGATCAATGATCCTCTCATTGTACCATTATTCAATGAAGCACAATTTAATCGCCTGGTAGCAAAAGGCGGATCCACAGAGCAAATAGTTAAAAAGTTATATAGAAGTGCTGTACGAGTAACTGCTGCACAACCCACCGCCTCCGACTCTTTATACCATCTCATCTGGAAACCTTTACTACCTCACTTACAAAACGTAAAAACGGTTTATTTTGCTGCAGATGGTGTGATGAACAATCTAAATCTTGCTGCTATCATTACACCAGATGGAAAACGATTGATAGAAGCTTATGAATTCATTCAGCTCAGCAGCACTAGAAACTTAATTAAGTCCACTAAGCAACCTTCTTTTAAAACAATGCAGTTTTGGGGTGGTGTTAATTATAATGGCGCTTCCACATCTACATCCCGGTCAACAACCTTTTCTTATTTACCTGGTACTTTAACAGAGATAAATGATATAAGCATAGCGGCATCTAAAAGTAATGCAACTTTTAAAACGATAAGTGCAAGTGATGCAAACGAGATTAATTTTAAAAAGCTGGATGGAAGTTCGCCTGAGATATTGCATATAGCAACTCATGGATTTTTCTTTCCCGATCCTCAAAAAGCCAAAACTATTGCCGACAATCGTTTTGCGCATGCCAATAATCCTCTTTTGCGAAGTGGCCTGGCATTGGCAAATGCAAATGATAACTGGCAAAATGAAATGAGTTCTTCAGATAAAGAAGATGGAATTCTTACAGCATACGAGATCGCAGATATGGATCTCTCAAATACTAAACTTGTTGTACTAAGTGCATGTGAAACAGGATTAGGTGATATTAAATCAGGTGAAGGGGTATATGGTTTACAACGCGCTTTTAAAATGGCAGGAGTTGATTACCTGATAATGAGTTTATGGCAGGTGCCGGATTTGGAAACAAAAGAATTCATGCAAACATTTTACGCTAATTGTTTTAGTGGGATGCCGATCAGGAAAGCCTTTAGGGAAACCCAACTGGCGATGAATAAGAAATATCAGCCTTACCAGTGGGCTGCATTTGTACTTGTTGAGTAAAGATCGGAAAGCACAAGGGTCACGCTAAAACATAATGTTTCACGCTACGCAACGGAACTTGATAATAAGCCGTATAATAAAAAAGCTCTCATAATAGAGAGCCTTTTATTTTCACTGCACAACTACTTAATTATCTCTTTTCTTATTCTTCACTTTACCACTTTCATCCATCTTTGTCTTAGATGTATCATCTTTCACTTTCCAGCTACCATCATCATCAACTTTCACTTTAGTATCGCCACTCTTATACTTTAACTCGTTGTCTGTTTCAGGGTTGCTCCACCAGCTTTTCCAGTTTTCGGTATCATAATACAGCGTATCCTTTCCTGAAGCACCACCTAAAGTATAATAACGATCTTCTGTTCCCATCCAAACCCACACGGTATCATACATCGTTCCACTTGCGCTGGCATCAGAACCAGATGCTCCGTTTGCACCTGATGTAGACGAAGAGCCAGTTCTTGCACGAAGAACATATCTTCTTCCATCATTGGTGGTTTGTATGTTGGCAGAAGCAGATGCATCGCCTGAAGTTGTATTATCTACAGATGTGCCTGCTGAATCTTCAGCTGTTGATTCGTCTCCTGCATTGTTACAGGCTACTGTAAAAGCAATAGCAGCTATTCCTAATAATGATAAGATCTTAGATTTCATAATATGCTTTTTTGTTTCAGCCAACTGAAACAAAAACCAGACCTGAAGAAAATTGCCAGCATACTGCAGCTGCTATGGTAAAAGCTCAGGTCACTAAAATTTCTGGGTTCTGCATCAATAGCTTATAGGTATTGAGTAGCATTTAAATTTTATGCTTATTCAAAATGAAATACCACTAAAAGTACTAGTGAGGTGGAGATTGTTCTACAAACTGCTGCTAGTATTCATCTGCTAAAAGCCCGGTTCGGGAATGACCGCTGAAGATATAATCGGTATTTGGTGCAGATTTCAAAGCAAGCCTGAAATAAATACTGTCAACCGTATTCCCACTTTTTGATCTTCCTCCGCCTATAACGATTTTTCCTTCCTTTAAGATCACACTATCGGCAGCGTTCCAGTTTTTGTATTGGCCGGCGCCAAAGTTCAATGTAGTCAAGTCTATTCTGAAATTGGCTCTGAAAGTTGGATTTAGCTGGTTATGATCATCTGCCTGTAAAGTGTCTTTCATTTGATAATAAGAAGTAACTCGGTCTAATGAATCAAAAGTTCTTCCGGTTACAGGTCTTGTAGAAAAAAGAGAGTAGTTAGTTGCACTGCCTTGATTTTTTACAAACCAGGTTTTTGACAAGTTGGTAGTGTTTTGCTCTGCCACAAAAGGGTCCTTAGAGCATGCAAACAATACAAGAGAGGCAGTAACAACGATAAGCAGTAGAACTTTTTTCATTTTCAAAATCATTTCGATTGGAAGAGCTGTAAAGAAAATAAAAAGCTGCCTCTGGGTAGAAACAGCTCATATGTAATTGTGTTAAATTTTTAACGATTCATGCTGGCGAGGAACTCTTCGTTGTCCTTTGTTCCTCTCATGCGCTTTAGCAGTTCACTCATTGCTTCTTCGGTATTCATATCGTTGATGTAAAGACGAAGTATATTCATTCTCTGTAATACATCAGGAGATAAAAGCAGGTCGTCTCTACGTGTTGAAGAACCCACAAGATCAATAGCAGGGAAGATTCGCCTGTTCGCAAGCCTTCTGTCAAGAAGTAATTCCATGTTACCTGTTCCTTTGAACTCTTCAAAGATCACCTCATCCATCTTAGAACCTGTTTCAATCAGCGCTGTGGCAAGGATGGTCAGCGATCCGCCATTCTCGATCTTTCTTGCAGCACCAAAGAATTGTTTAGGCTTTTGCATAGCGTTAGCTTCCACACCACCTGATAATACTTTACCAGATGCTGGAGCTACAGTATTATGTGCCCTTGCCAAACGGGTAATTGAGTCAAGCAGGATCACTACATCATGACCGCACTCAACCAATCTCTTTGCTTTTTGCAAGGCGATCGTAGACACTTTTACGTGTTTTTCTGCAGGCTC